>NZ_CAWPAV010000095.1:0-9898 GCF_963885725.1 Proteus sp. G4380 | reverse complement strand
AGGATGCAATTGAAAAATGGCGAGGCTACTTTGCCAGTGTTTGTGCTGATTTTGATGTTGAACGGGTTGAAATGGATGGGGAGCGGGATCAGGTTCATTTACTGATTAATTACCCGCCAAAACTGGCGATATCTAATCTGGTTAACAGCCTTAAAGGGGTATCGAGCCGATTACTTCGACGTGATCGTCCTGATATTGCCCAACGTGATTACTACAAGGGGGTTCTTTGGTCGCCGAGTTATTTCGCGGGGAGTTGTGGTGGCGCACCAATATCCATTATCTGCCAGTATATTGAGCAACAGGAAACACCTAGTTAGTTAAAAAACCGCGCCTTATATCCCCGACCTGAAGGACGGGGTTTTACGGTGCTTTGGATAAACTTATATTCTGTTTTATCTTTTAAAATATATTAGTACTTATTTTTCTAAGCTATTTGCGTGAGAAGAAGGCGGCAAAGGAGGTTATCCCAAGGAGCATACATTAGTATGTGACTTGGGTAACCGAGTGCAGCCAACGCACTTATCGCGTAAAGAGCGACGAAAAATTAGTTGGCAACAGCAATCTTTTTCATATCCGTCATATACCCTCTTAATTTCTTACCGACAATCTCAATAGGGTGCTGACGAATGGCTTCATTGATATCACGCAATTGAGCATTATCTGTCCCACTATCTGGAACATGCTTCGCTAAATCGCCACTTTGCAACGTCGTCATAAACTCTTTTAACATCGGCACGGCAGCAAAAGAGAACAGATAGTTACCGTATTCCGCGGTATCTGAAATAACCACATTCATTTCATACAGACGTTTACGCGCAATCGTATTCGCGATTAATGGCAATTCATGCAGTGACTCATAATAGGCAGACTCAGCGATAATGCCAGCTTCAATCATTGTATCAAACGCCAGCTCAACACCCGCTTTAACCATCGCAACCATCAATACGCCATGATCAAAATACTCTTGCTCGCTGATTTTACCTTCATATTCAGGATAATTTTCAAATGCGCTTGCACCCGTTTCTTCACGCCATGTCAGCAAGTTTTTATCATCATTTGCCCAATCTGCCATCATGGTTTCAGAGAATTTACCTGAAATAATATCATCCATATGTTTAGCAAACAGTGGTGCCATAATCTCTTTTAATTGCTCTGATAAAGCATAAGCACGCATCTTAGCAGGATTAGATAATCTATCCATCATCAAGGTAATACCACCTTGCTTCAGGGCTTCTGTAATCGTTTCCCAACCAAACTGGATAAGCTTACCTGCATAGCCCGGTTCAACACCTTCAGCAACCATTTTGTCATAACACAGCAGAGAGCCGGCTTGTAACATACCACACAGGATAGTTTGTTCGCCCATCAGGTCTGATTTTACTTCCGCAACAAAAGATGATTCCAACACTCCCGCACGATGTCCACCTGTGGCTGCCGCCCATGCTTTCGCAATGGCCATACCTTCACCTTTAGCATCATTTTCTGGGTGAACAGCAATTAGGGTAGGTACACCAAAACCACGCTTATACTCTTCGCGCACCTCAGTACCTGGACATTTTGGCGCAACCATCACAACGGTAATATCGTCACGAATTTTTTCACCCACTTCAACGATATTAAACCCATGAGAATACCCCAAAGCGGCGCCTGACTTCATCAGTGGTTGAACGGCTTGAACAACGGCGGAGTGCTGTTTATCCGGCGTTAAGTTAACCACTAAATCGGCTTGCGGGATCAATGCTTCATAGGTTCCTACTTCAAAACCATTTTCAGTGGCACGACGCCATGAAGCACGCTTTTCATCAATAGCCTCTTGGCGTAATGCGTAGGCGATATCCAGTCCTGAATCACGCATATTTAAACCTTGGTTTAAACCTTGTGCACCACAGCCAACAATAACGACTTTTTTACCTTTTAGATAATTAGCCTCATCGGCAAATTCGTCACGAGACATAAAGCGACATTTACCCAGTTGCGACAACTGCTGACGCAGATTCAATGTATTAAAATAATTGGCCATGAGCGACTCCCAAATCGTTGTGTATATGTTTGCTATTGTTATCCCCACTCTCGGTGAGGTATTGCATGACTTTACTATAGGGGATGAAAGCCATTGCTTAAATTGATATATTTACAAGATGATGTTGCAATAAATGCAACGTTGTTTTTACTATTTACCTAGGCGGCTGACCATGGATATTCGCGATCTCAAACTCTTCTTACATCTTGCTGAAAGTTGCCATTTCACCAAGACTGCGCAAGCCATGCATGTCAGTCCATCCACGCTTTCACGTCAGATCCAGCGTCTTGAAGAACAACTAGGGCATCCACTTTTTTTGCGTGATAACCGCCAAGTCACACTGACTGATGCAGGGGAGCAACTTAAACGTTATGCTCAACACACCTTATTGCAATATAAGCAACTCAAACATACGCTAAACCAGAACAGTCCTAGCTTATCTGGAGAGCTACGTCTATTTTGTTCAGTCACTGCAGCTTATAGTCACCTTCCGCCGATCCTTGACCGTTTTCGTGCAGAAAATCCCTTAGTCGAGATAAAATTGACTACCGGTGATGCCGCAGATGCTGTGGATAAAGTTATCTCAGATGAAGCCGATTTAGGTATTGCAGGAAAACCAGAGAAGTTGCCTGAAAATATCTGCTTTGAGAAAATAGGCGAGATCCCCTTAGTTCTTATTGCCCCTGCTCTACCGGGTAATGTTCGACACCTTGCTACACAAGAAAAACCGGATTGGCTCAATATTCCCTTTATCATTCCTGAACACGGCCCATCACGACAGCGCATTGCTTTATGGTTTAAACGCCATCGAATTCAAAATCCTCTTATTTATGCCACTGTTTCAGGGCATGAAGCGATTGTTTCAATGGTTGCTCTTGGTTGTGGTATCGCACTTATTCCGCAAGTTGTCGTCGATAACTGCCCTGAGCCGGTACGAAACCGTATCTCTTTGCTCGATAATATATCGCTGGTAGAACCCTTTGAACTTGGCGTTTGTGGTTTACACAAACGCCTTCAAGAGCCTGTGATCAGTGCGTTTTGGCGCCTACTCCACCACTAAGCTGGCTGTTTGTGGTGAAAGAAATAACTGAAAAGACGGATTTCCTGTCTCATCATGATATTCATAACCTAACGCATCTAAATGCCGTTCAAAACGCCCTTCCGTTTCAGGTAACTCAAACGCCACCAGCACACGGCCATAATCAGTACCATGGCTTCGGTAATGAAATAGCGTAATATTCCAGTAAGTCCCTAATGTTTTAAGAAACTTCATTAATGCACCCGGTGCTTCTGGAAACTCAAAGCTAAACAGACGCTCTTTTAATGGCTGATTAGGGCGACCACCGACCATATAACGCACATGCAATTTTGCCATCTCATCATCGGAGAGATCGGAGACTTGATAACCCGCCTCCGTTAGCTGTTGCACGATTTCCTTACGCTCTTGTAGCCCTTGGCTTAAACGCACACCGACAAAAATACGTGCATTTTCTGGATCGGCATCGCTATAACGATAGTTAAATTCAGTAACAACACGTTGTCCTAAAATTTGGCAAAAACGCAAAAAACTACCCTTTTGTTCGGGAATTGTAACGGCAAATAGCGCTTCTCGTTTTTCACCTAGTTCACAACGTTCCGAAACATAACGTAAGCCATGGAAATTGACATTAGCGCCAGAAAGTACGTGGGCTAAACGTTCCCCTTTGATCTGATGCTCCTCAACATATTTTTTTAGCCCTGCTAATGCTAAAGCACCAGAAGGCTCTGCAATAGCGCGTACGTCTTCAAACAGATCTTTTACTGCGGCACAAATTGCATCACTATCAACGGTTATCACATCATCAACATACTTTTGGCATAAACGGAAGGTTTCATCGCCAATACGTTTGACAGCGACACCTTCGGCAAATAATCCAACGCGAGGTAATTCAACAGGATGTCCTGCTTCTAACGCTGCTTTTAAACAAGCAGCATCTTCCGCCTCAACACCAATGATCTTTATTTCAGGCATCAGTTGTTTAATTAATACAGCAACCCCAGCAATTAAACCGCCGCCGCCAACAGGCACAAAAATACGATCAAGATGGACGTCTTGTTGTAACAGCTCCATTGCTAATGTTGCTTGCCCTGCAATCACGGCGGGATGATCAAAAGGAGGCACAAAGGTATATCCCATCTCTTTTGCCAAAGCGATGGCTTTTGCTTTTGCTTCATCAAAGTTAGCCCCATACAACAATGCTTCACCACCAAACTGGCGTACGGCATCCACTTTGATATCCGCCGTTGCAATAGGCATCACAATTAATGCTTTTACGCCCATTCGATTAGCTGATAATGCCACCCCTTGGGCATGATTTCCCGCTGATGCAGTAACCACCCCTTTTGCCTTTTGCTCCGGCGTTAACCCTGCAATCATGTTATAAGCGCCACGCAGTTTAAAGCTATGCACCGGTTGTCGGTCTTCTCGTTTAACTAAAATGGTATTTTCTAAACGCTGAGAAATTTTTGCCATCTCTTGCAAAGGTGTCACGACAGCAGCTTCATAAACAGGCGCACTTAATGCGGCTTTTAAATATTCAGCACTACTGGGTGCTGAAGTTAAAGGTCTAAAGGCTGCCATGAGTTAGCCCCCTAGTTTAGATTTGTCACGTACAGCACCTTTGTCTGCACTGGTTGCTAAAGACGCGTAGGCACGTAAAGCAAAAGAGACTTGGCGCTGCCTATCTTTAGGTGTCCACGCTTTATCTCCACGAGCAAGTTGTGCTTCACGACGGGCTGCTAGTGTTTTCTCATCTACCCGTAAGTTAATTTCGCGATTTGGAATATTGATATCAACAATATCCCCTTCTTCCACTAAACCAATGATCCCACCATTTGCCGCTTCCGGTGAAACGTGTCCGATAGATAACCCCGAGGTTCCACCAGAAAAACGTCCATCCGTGATTAATGCGCACGCTTTGCCTAATCCCATTGATTTTAAATATGAGGTTGGATAGAGCATTTCTTGCATACCGGGCCCCCCTTTCGGGCCTTCATAACGGATAATGACCACATCACCCGCAACGACCTTGCCACCTAAAATTGCCTCTACCGCATCATCTTGGCTTTCGTATACTTTAGCAGGACCACTAAACACTAAATTATCTTCATCCACACCCGCGGTTTTAACAATGCAGCCATCTTGCGCTAAATTACCTGATAACACGGCCAAACCACCATCTTGGCTATAAGCATGCGCTTTACTTCGGATACACCCCTGTTCACGATCGGTATCTAAAGTCGGCCAACGGCAATCTTGTGAAAAAGCTTTTGTGGTACGAATACCTGCGGGACCGGCTTGGTACATTGATTTCACTTGCTCATCTTGGCTTAGCATCACATCATATTGTGCTAATGTTTCAGGCAAACTTAAGCCTAAGATATTATTAACATTGCGATTAAGTAATCCTGCTCTGTCTAATTCACCTAAAATCCCCATCACCCCACCTGCTCGGTGCACATCTTCCATATGATATTTTTGGGTACTTGGTGCCACCTTACATAAATGAGGAACTTGGCGAGAAAGTCTGTCGATATCTTCCATCTTAAAATCAACATCACCTTCTTGCGCGGCAGCTAATAGATGTAAAACGGTATTTGTTGATCCTCCCATGGCGATATCTAAGATCATCGCATTTTCAAATGCTTCTTTTTTAGCGATATTACGTGGTAATGCAGATAGATCATCTTGTTCGTAATAACGTTTAGTTAATTCAACAATACGCTTACCCGCATTAATAAATAATGTTTTACGATCAGCATGGGTTGCTAATAATGAACCATTACCCGGTTGCGATAATCCTAACGCTTCAGTCAAACAATTCATTGAGTTTGCCGTAAACATACCAGAGCATGATCCACATGTAGGGCAAGCAGAACGCTCAATTTGTTCACTATCAGCATCACTGACATTAGGATTAGCCCCTTGGATCATCGCATCAACCAGATCTAACTTGATCAATTGATCAGAAAGCTTGGTTTTACCTGCTTCCATCGGTCCACCAGAAACAAAAATGACTGGGATATTTAAGCGTAAAGACGCCATCAGCATACCCGGTGTGATTTTGTCGCAGTTAGAAATACATACCATGGCATCTGCACAATGTGCATTGACCATATATTCCACAGAATCAGCAATTAACTCACGGGAAGGTAACGAATAAAGCATGCCACCATGTCCCATCGCGATACCGTCATCCACCGCAATAGTATTAAATTCTTTAGCCACACCACCCGCAGCTTCAATTTGCTCTGCAACCAGTTTTCCTAAATCCCGCAAATGCACATGACCGGGTACAAATTGAGTAAATGAATTTACAACTGCGATAATAGGTTTACCAAAATCAGCGTCAGTCATTCCTGTTGCACGCCATAATGCGCGGGCGCCAGCCATGTTGCGACCATGTGTCGTTGTTGCTGAACGGTATTTAGGCATTTTTCACACTCCTGCGATAATAACAGCGAGTAGGGAACGAACTACTCGCTCAATAAATGTATTTAATTATGATTATGGATTGACAGGATCTAACCAGCCGTATTTGTCTTCGGTTTCACCCGTAAACAAACCAAAGAAAGCTTTCTGAATAGCTTTTGTTACTGGACCACAGCGACCAATACCAACTTGAATACCATCAACGCTACGAACTGGTGTAATTTCTGCAGCGGTACCAGACATAAACACTTCATCAGCAAGATAGAGAGATTCTCGAGACAGTACTTGTTCACGAATTTCATAACCGAGATCTTTCGCTAATTTAATAATTGCGTCGCGAGTGATCCCCGGTAGCGCAGATGAGGTAAATGGAGGAGTAAAAATAACGCCATCTTTTACTTCAAATAAGTTCTCACCAGCCCCTTCAGAAAGATAACCATGAACATCTAATGCAATCCCTTCTTGATAACCATGGCGACGAGCTTCACTGCCCACTAACAATGAAGAGAGATAATTACCTCCTGCTTTGGCCGCCGTCGGGATAGTATTAGGTGCTGCTCGATGCCAAGAAGAGACCATCGCATCAATCCCTTTATCTAACGCCTCTTCACCTAAATATGCCCCCCATGGGAATGCAGCAATAATGATATCGGTTTTATAACCTTCTGGTGGATTAACCCCCATTCCGACATCACCAATAAAAACTAAAGGACGAATATAAGCGCTGACTAACTGGTTTTTGCGCAATGTTTCGCGACAAGCTTCCATTAACTCATCAACACTTTGCGCGACAGGCATACGATAAATTTTGGCAGAATCATGCAATCGTTGCATATGCTCACGATGGCGAAAAACGACAGGCCCTTTATGGGAATCGTAGCAACGTACTCCTTCAAATACAGACGTTCCATAATGTAGTGCGTGAGACATGACATGTACTTTTGCCTCAGCCCATGGAACCATTTCACCGTTGAACCAAATATAATCAGCTTGCTTTGTCATTCTTCTATCCTTACATGGCACTAAGTGCACTTATGAATTGTAATTTTTCTTTTTGTTGTTGATGTAAGACCTGAATACCTGCAACATCAGCTAACTTTGTTAACTGGCTACATAAAAGATCAACAGGTCGTTGACTGCTCACAGTCAGAGCTAAATTAATATAGTTACTTTCTGTGATATTCATATTCATTGAGCATATATGAAAACCACGGTGGCGGATAACTCTCAAGATACGTTCTAAGATCTCTGGACAAAAACGGGCTTCAATTGTGATATTGTGTTGGTTCATTTTGATTTCTCCATCATCTCATCATTGCTTGCGCCCGGCGGGACTAAAGGCCAGACATTCTCTGCATCATCGATAGATACCTGTAATAAATAAGGGCCATCACTGGTTAATAAACATTTAATTGCTTCAGCAACCTGTGCTTTTTCTGTAATACGCTGCCCCGGAATATCAAAAGCTTTTGCCAACGCAACAAAATCAGGGTTGTCCGTTAAAATGGTTTCACTATAACGTTGCTCAAAAAACAGCTCTTGCCATTGGCGTACCATACCAAGCCGCTGGTTATCCAATAACACCAATTTAATAGGTAATTGCTTACGTTTAATGGTGCCTAACTCCTGCACATTCATCATAAAAGAGCCGTCACCAGAGACACAGATAACACACGCATCAGGTCTAGCTATTTGCGCACCAATAGCCGCGGGGATACCAAATCCCATCGTGCCTAACCCACTAGAAGTAATAAAATTTTCTGGCGCATCAAATGTCATATGCTGTGCTGACCACATTTGGTGCTGTCCAACATCTGTTGTCACAATGCTATTTTCAGGCTTAGCATCAGATAACTGTTTTAACAACAAAGGAGCATAAATTGCTTCACCGGGATGATCATAGCGCCAAGCATATTCAGCGATTAATTGCTGTACCTCTTCTTGCCATGCCTCAATAGCTAACGGTTGAGATAACTTAGGTAATAACACTTTGGCATCACCTAACAAAGCAATATGGGCTTGTTTTAATTTATTAAGCTCTGCGTAATCGATATCGATATGGATCACTTTTGCATTGGGTGCAAAAGTATTTAAACGACCCGTTACGCGATCATCAAAACGAGCGCCTACAGCAATTAATAAATCACTACGTTGAACGGCATAATTAGCAGCTTTTGTACCATGCATACCCAACATACCTAAATAATTGGCATCAAATGCATTAGCACAACCTAACCCTTTCAATGTCGAAACAACGGGGATTTGCGTCTGTTTTACAAAAGTTCTTAGCGCCTCAACACCTTGGCTCATTGCTACACCGCCCCCAACATACAAAATCGGCTTTTTCGCTTGTGCTAACATCTGCAGAGCCTGCGCGATTTCGTGTTCGGGATAGGGAAACTCTTGCTCTTGTGGCAATGGATAATCAGCTAAATGTGAAGCATCAGCTAATTGCACATCTTTAGTAATATCAATTAACACAGGGCCTGGACGCCCTTGCTTAGCGATCGAAAATGCTTCTGATACGACTCTTGGCAGTTCATTCACATCAGAAACCAGAAAACTATGTTTGGTGCATGCTAAAGAGAGCCCAAGTACATCCACCTCTTGAAAAGCATCTGTCCCGATTAAATTTGAAGCAACTTGCCCTGTGATAGCAACAACAGGCACAGAATCTAACAATGCATCAGCAAGACCTGTGATGACATTAGTAGCGCCTGGGCCTGATGTCGCGATACAGACACCAGTTGTACCGGTAGAACGAGCAAATCCAATAGCAGCGATAGCGGCTCCCTGCTCATGACGACACAAAACATGTTCGACACCGCCATCATAGAGTGCGTCATACACAGGCATAATCGCACCGCCAGGATAACCAAAGACCGTTTCCGCTCGCTGTTTTCGTAATGCTTGAACTAACCACTGTGCTCCATTCATTCTTTCACCCTGCGTCTTAACTTCTTGTTTAATATTAATTTATTTTCTTTTTTATTCTCTTTAAAAACCTTGGCTCAAAAAAAACCCCCGCGCCTTTCGGTGCGGGGGTTTTTCTGAGATCCGGCTAGTTTAGTTAGCCTTTCTTCGTCCTAGTGCAGCCCCGCACAGTGGGTTAATAATCACCACCACGCTGACAATAATTAGGCTAATCACTAGGACGATAGTATTCATAATATTAAAATTCTTTTTCTGTAGTAAAAAATAGTATGTGTTGTGTTCTCTTTCACTCTGTCCTTTTAGAGTTACCATGATATTTTCATGTTGACAATGATTATTTTTAAAATAATTCTAACCACATGAAACATATAGCTATTTTTATCTCTCCGTCACGCACCAGAATATAACACTACTTGATAATTATATTGCAGTGGTTAATACTGAAAGAAAAACCATTAATTTACTATTTGTTC
>NZ_CAWPAV010000094.1:0-57303 GCF_963885725.1 Proteus sp. G4380 | reverse complement strand
GACTCGAACGCCCGACCAATTGATTAAAAGTCAACTGCTCTACCGACTGAGCTAACGACCCATACCTAACTGTGTGATATTGCGTAAAATAACCGGATGAAGTGGTGGGCGGTATTGGGCTCGAACCAACGACCTCCTCCTTGTAAGGGAGATGCTCTACCAACTGAGCTAACCGCCCACTTCATAATGACTAAATTCTCATTACCACGCTTTAATGTAATTGGTGGGCGGTATTGGGCTCGAACCAACGACCTCCTCCTTGTAAGGGAGATGCTCTACCAACTGAGCTAACCGCCCAATTACATTAAATAATACAACTATCACAACGAATAATAATGGTGGGCGGTATTGGGCTCGAACCAACGACCTCCTCCTTGTAAGGGAGATGCTCTACCAACTGAGCTAACCGCCCGTCGTGATGGGGTGCATTATAGGGATACTGCGCTATGAGTCAACGATTTTTATCGGTTTTTTATCGTAAAAATGATCGTTCGTTTTATTTTTAGTCAAGATGCTTTTTTTAGCACCATAACTGACACAGCAATTAACCAAAATAATCCGTTGTTGTTACTTCGTCAAACAAAAAATAACCTATTTGAAATTTTTCTGCAGGTTAAAAGCTTAATGCCATTGAGGAATTAGCATCCAGTGATAAAATAAAGCAACAATTTCGTTTTTTTGATAATCACGGTTACTTATCTTCTATTTTTGGCTCCTTATATAAGAAAGAATATAAGTAAAACGTACTAAGGCAATCTCAATGAGTAAAATAAAAACCCGTTTTGCACCAAGTCCTACAGGCTATCTACATGTTGGTGGTGCTCGTACTGCACTGTATTCCTGGTTATTTAGCCGTCACAACAAGGGTGAGTTTGTACTGCGTATTGAAGACACCGATTTAGAACGTTCAACTCAACCTGCCATTGATGCAATTATGGACGGTATGAATTGGTTAAATCTAAACTGGGATGAAGGTCCTTACTATCAAACCAAACGCTTTGATCGTTATAATCAAGTTATCGATCAAATGTTAGCAGCTGGTACTGCTTATCGTTGTTATTGTTCTAAAGAACGTTTAGAGAAACTACGTGAAGATCAAATGGCGAAAGGTGAGAAACCTCGCTACGATGGTTGTTGCCGTCACGGTGATCACAACCATACCCCAGATGAACCCCATGTAGTTCGTTTTTTAAATCCTCAAGAAGGATCTGTGATTTTTGATGACAAAATTCGTGGCCCGATTGAGTTTAGTAACCAAGAGCTTGATGACTTAATTATCCGCCGTACTGATGGTTCACCTACCTATAACTTCTGTGTGGTGATTGATGACTGGGATATGGAAATTACACACGTTATTCGTGGTGAAGATCATATCAACAATACCCCTCGTCAGATCAATATATTAAAAGCACTTGGTGCTCCAGTACCTGAATATGCACACGTATCCATGATCTTAGGCGATGATGGTAAAAAATTATCTAAACGCTATAACGCAGTGAGTGTAATGCAATATCGTGATGACGGTTATTTACCAGAAGCGTTATTAAACTACTTAGTACGTTTAGGTTGGTCTCATGGCGACCAAGAGATCTTTAGCATCGATGAAATGATTAAAGATTTCACTTTAGAAGCTATTAGTAAATCAGCAAGTGCGTTTAATACTGACAAATTACTTTGGTTAAACCATCACTATATTAATACCTTACCTGCTGAACAAGTAGCCGTACACCTAGATTGGCATATCAAACAACAAAATATTGATACTAGTAATGGCCCATCACTGGTTGAATTGATTAAATTACTCGGCGAGCGTTGCAAAACATTAAAAGAGATGGCGGAAAGTTGTCACTACTTTTATGTTGACTTTGATAGTTTCGAAGAAACCGCGGCGAAAAAACACTTACGTCCTGTCGCTCGTCAACCATTAGAAGTAGTTCGTGATAAATTATCAGCAATTACTGATTGGACAGCGGAAAATGTACATAAAGCAATCCAAGAAACCGCTGAAGAATTAGAAGTTGGTATGGGTAAAGTCGGTATGCCTCTACGTGTTGCTGTCACAGGTGCGGGCCAATCTCCTGCACTAGATGTTACTGTTCATGCTATTGGTAAAGCTCGTAGCATCGCTCGTATTAATAAAGCATTAGATTTTATTACTGACAGAGAAAATCAAGCTTAATTGAGCTGATTATCTTATTTCACAACGAAGAGTCGTCACTTATTTTTAAGCGGCGACTCTTTTTTTGTATTCTTTTTCATCAATCAATAAATAATGTGAGATTAAGTGATTGACAGCATTGTGCTTGTTGCCTATTATCAAGCCCGTTCCAGTATGTTGGGGCTATAGCTCAGCTGGGAGAGCGCTTGCATGGCATGCAAGAGGTCAGCGGTTCGATCCCGCTTAGCTCCACCAATATACTTTTGAACAATCCATTATGTGGGGTTATAGCTCAGTTGGGAGAGCGCTTGCATGGCATGCAAGAGGTCAGCGGTTCGATCCCGCTTAGCTCCACCAGAATCTTAAGATCCTGAAGAGAAATCTTCAGGATTTTTTATTTTCACCAATGTATTCACTTAATTAGTGATTAACACTACCCGCAAAGATAAAACTACTGCGCAGTATATCCCCCATCTACCGCATAAAAAGCGCCTGTTGAAAAACTACTCTCATCTGAAAGTAAAAAGGCCACCATATTAGCCACTTCTTTTCGCGTTGCCATTCGCTTCATGGGATGTGTTGATGCCATCCATTGACGGACTTCATTCGGTAACTGTTGCATTCGCGGTGTGTCTACATACCCAGGCCCTATTGCATTCACACGTATACCTTGCTGTGCAAATTCCAAGGCGGCTGAACGGGTGATCCCTAACACAGCATGTTTGGCTGCAGTATAAGCAGAAATTCCGGCAATACCGACAATACCATTTGTCGAAGATAAATTAACGATACTCCCTCCACCACTTCTTAGTAAGGCCGGAATACCATATTTCAATCCGTAAAATACGCCGTTAATATCGGTATCCATAACCGCTTTCCAATCATCAATATTATAATCAACAATCGATGTATTGTGCGGACCTGTAATACCTGCATTATTCACTAATCCATGTAATGCGCCTGTTTGTGCTAATATTGTTTCAAACATGCTTTTAACTTGCTCAGGTAATGTCATATCTGCTTGTAATGCTATGACTTTTTCACCTGTAGGATCGATTGTGTAAGCGGTTTTTTTAACCTGTTCTAATTGTCGTCCACTTATAAAGACTGTTGCACCCGCTTGATATAATCGTTGGGCAACGCCTTCCCCTACTCCTGTTGCAGCCCCAGTCACTAACACCGTTTTGCCTTCAAAATAGCTCATATTCACCTCAGTTCACTTAGTTTAAGTAATTAACTTTAGTTAATCATGTTAAATAGGATATTTGATTAACTAAAGTTAATCAATATAGATTTTCTTCAGCTAAAATGAGCTGTTATTATTAACTTCAATTAATTTGATAGAAAAATGTAGGTACTAATGGAGCAACTTGAGCTAGAAAACGCCCTATCGCTTTTACAGTGTACTCTGGTTGCACAACGCACCCGTTATACACCAGAGCAAGTAACTTGGGGACAATATGATATTTTAGAATTATTGCGTTTACGCGGTGATTTAACGCCATCTCAACTTTGTGAAATTTTAGCTATCTCACGCCAAAATTTATCTAAGTTTATGCGAGGATTAAAATCATTAGGTTTTATTGCTCAGGATCGTTCTAAGAAAGATAAACGTGAATTAATTACGCATTTAACAGATGAAGGTAAAGCTTTTTTAGCAAGAGCCGCTTTAGGCCGAAAACAGAACGCACAGAAGCTACAAGCGCAATTAACACCTGCAGAACAAGCTATGTTTATTGAATTGAGTCATAAAGTTATTAACGCACTAATAGCGGATAAGTTACCTACAGAGCCTGATTAACGCGACTGCTTTAATGGTTTTAGTACCCCTTCTAAGCCATCAATTTTAATTGCTAGGGTCATTTCCATTAGTTGCCCTA
Organism: Proteus sp. G4380; assembly: GCF_963885725.1. Taxonomy (NCBI): domain Bacteria; kingdom Pseudomonadati; phylum Pseudomonadota; class Gammaproteobacteria; order Enterobacterales; family Morganellaceae; genus Proteus; species Proteus sp. G4380. The sequence goes on along the minus strand of NZ_CAWPAV010000094.1, from coordinate 53,265 downwards.
GCTTTCCTTCAGGGAAGGTGCCTTTCTTGGCAAACCACAATAAATACTCTTCAGGTAAATCCACCAGCATTCGCCCTTTATATTTACCAAATGGCATTTGTGTGTTGGCTATATCAATAAGATGCTGTTTTTCTAGCATGATCTCTATCGCTTTATCGAGAAGGAATGATAAGGATTATAAGGTAATTTAACGATAAAAAAAGCAGTACCGACGGGTACTGCTTGATTTATGTTACATGATAACTAAGTTATCCATCTTACATTGTTATTTATTTCACATGCTATCTGTCTTATCTCAATGATTAAACAAACAGGCCTGTGATAGCAGCAGATAAGAAGCTAACTAGCGTAGAACCAAATAGTAATTTAAGACCAAAACGAGAAACCACATTACCTTGCATTTCGTTCAGACCTTTAATAGCCCCTGCAACAATACCGATAGAAGAGAAGTTAGCAAATGAGACTAAGAAGACAGATAAGATCCCAACAGAGCGTGGTGTTAATTCAGCAGCCAGATCTTGCAAGCTTCCCATCGCGACGAATTCATTAGAGACTAATTTAGTTGCCATCACACTACCTACACGTAATGCATCTTGCTCAGGCACACCAATCACCCATGCTAATGGATAGAACACATAACCTAAGCAATCTTGGAAACTAATACCGAAAATCATACTAAAGATAGCGTTTACCGCAGCAATTAATGCGATAAAACCAATCAACATTGCCGCAACGATTAAAGCAACTTTGAAACCAGCTAAGATATATTCACCTAACATTTCGAAGAAGCTTTGACCTTCATGCAGATTCCCCATCTGGATATCTTCTTCATTTTCAACAGAATATGGGTTAATCACTGATAAAATAACGAAAGTACTGAACATATTCAGAACCAGTGCAGCAACAACGTATTTAGGATCAAGCATAGTCATATAAGCACCAACAATTGACATTGATACCGTAGACATCGCTGTCGCCGCCATAGTGTACATACGGCGCTGAGACATTTTGCCCAATACATCTTTATAAGCGATAAAGTTCTCAGATTGGCCAAGTACTAAGGAGCTAACCGCATTAAACGATTCTAGTTTCCCCATACCGTTCACTTTGGACAGCACTGTACCGATAATGCGGATCACGAAAGGCAATACTTTGATATGTTGCAAAATACCAATTAATGCAGAAATAAAGATGATAGGACATAATACATTCAAGAAGAAGAATGCTAGACCACCTTTCATCATACCACCGAAGACAAACTCAGTACCTTGTGCGGCATAACCTAATAAGTGATCAAATAGCCCAGCGAAACCACGGACAAAACCTTCACCAATATCAGAATTGAGGAAGAACCATGCCAATGCGATTTCAATAATTAATAACTGCACAATATAACGCAGACGGATCCCTTTGCGGTTATTACTTGCAATAAATGCTAATGCACCAATAACTGCGAGAGCCAAAACAAAGTGAATGATAGAAGACATGCATGCTCCAAAAATAAAAATAAATCTTGGAGAGCATTTTATGTAACGCGTAACATTACGATGTGATTATTGTCACAATACAGTGAAACCATATACACACTATTTATTAAATAAGATAGGTTGATCACACTTTAGGAGTAACTTAAGTAACACGAAATGTGAATTTAGCTTAAGTTAAAGATGCTACTGAGAACTGCTCTCAATAGCATCTAAGATTATTGTAAACGATTATTTAGATTGATCAAGCAAGCGGATCATTTCGTCTTCATCAATAACAGTAATACCTAATTCATTTGCTTTGGCTAATTTAGAACCCGCCGCTTCACCAGCAATGACCATATCTGTCTTTTTCGAAACGCTACCACTCACTTTTGCACCAAGTGCAACTAATCTATCTTTTGCTTCATCTCGCGTTAATTGAGAAAGAGAGCCTGTCAGCACGACTGTTTTACCAGCAAAAGGATTATCACCTGCTTCATGAGTAGCCACAACCGGTGCCGGCCAAGTAATGCCAATGTCATTAACAAGTTGATCAATCACATTTTTATTATGTTCTTCTTGGAAAAAATTAACCACATGCTTTGCAACAATATCACCCACATCAGGAACTGCCTTTAAGGCTTCAATATTTGCTTCACGTAATGCCTCTAATGAAACAAAATGAGCGGTTAATCCATTGGCCGTTGCTTCTCCTACTTCACGAATACCAAGGGCATAGATAAAACGGGCAAAAGTGGTTGATTTTGCTTTTTCTAATGCATTAAGCAGTTTTTTGGCTGATTTCTCCCCCATACGTTCTAAACCAGATAAGATCTTTTCATCTAAACGGAATAAATCAGCCGGTGTTTTGACATACTCTTTTTCAACCAATTGGTCGATAATTTTATCTCCCATGCCGTCAACATCCATCGCACGACGAGAAACGAAATGTTTAAGCGCCTCTTTACGTTGCGCTGCACAAATTAATCCCCCCGTGCAGCGGGCAACAGCCTCACCTTCTATACGCTCAATATCAGATTGACAAATAGGGCATTGGGTTGGAAAAACAATTTCTTGTGCATTCTCAGGGCGTTTTTCTTCAATCACACTCACAACCTGAGGAATAACATCGCCTGCACGGCGAATAACCACCGTATCACCAATACGTAATCCTAAACGTTCAATTTCATCAGCATTATGAAGTGTGGCATTACTGACTATTACCCCTGCCACTTGTACGGGATCTAAACGAGCGACAGGTGTAATCGCCCCTGTACGCCCCACTTGAAATTCAACATCTTTAATCACCGTCATCTGCTCTTGGGCTTGGAATTTGTAAGCAATCGCCCAACGGGGAGCACGAGACACAAATCCCAACTCTTCTTGTAGAGCTATATCATCTACTTTGATAACCACACCATCAATATCAAAGCCTAGATTAGGGCGAATTTCTGCTACATGATGGTAAAAATCAAGTACAGCTTTAGTTCCTGTACATAATTTAATAGCATCACTAACAGGTAATCCCCATTTTTTAAATTGCTGTAAACGTGCATAATGGCTTGTCGGTAATTCACCGCCTTCAAGCACGCCAACACCATAACAGAAGAAAGTCAAAGGGCGCTTGGCTGTAATACGAGGATCTAACTGACGTAATGAACCCGCTGCTGCATTACGAGGATTAGCAAATACTTTTCCTCCCGTGCGTCGAGCTTCTTCATTTAAATGCTCAAACCCTTTTTCAGTCATAAAGACTTCTCCACGAATTTCAATTCGTGCGGGGATATTATCGCCATATAAACGCAAAGGAATGGCTTTAATGGTTCTGACATTCTCAGTAATATTTTCTCCAGTGGTACCATCACCACGGGTTGCAGCTTGTACTAAGCGACCATTTTCATATAGTAGACTTACCGCAAGTCCATCTAATTTTAATTCACAACAAAAAGTGATCTCTTCATTATTTTTCAGACGGTCACGTAAACGTTTATCAAATGCTAAATAGGTTGTTTCATCAAAAGCATTATCTAAAGAGAGCATTGGAATTTCATGCCTAACTTGCTCAAAAGCCGTTAAAGGTAATGCCCCTACCCGTTGAGTAGGAGAATCTGGGGTAATGAGTTCAGGATGTTCGGCTTCTAATGCTTTTAGCTTATTCATTAAGCGATCGTATTCAGCATCAGGAATTTCAGGTGCGTCCATGACATGATAGAGATATTCATGGTGACGTAGTGTAACGCGAAGTTCATCAATTTGTTGTTGAATATTTTGATTCATGAGGTATCACCAAAGAAAGAAAAGCCCCCGCAAGCGGGGGCTGAGGTTGTTGGCAATGTGAGAAAAACCAAATTTCCCCACTTTGTATTATCAGCCGAAAATCAAGTCATTAATTTTCCTGATTTCTTTAAATCTATCCAACCTAGCACCGCAAGCGAGCTTTTGATAAAAAGACTATTGATGTAAATCTAGTGTTCTACGAATTCTAGATTTATAAAGTTCAATTTTTTGTGGTGTTAACAGTTTGCGCTCTTCATCAAGCACAACACCGCCCACATCAGAGGCAATACGCTGAGCTGCTTGCAACATCAATTTAAAGTTTTGATTAGCATCACCATAAGATGGCACCATCATAAACATGGATACGCCAGGCGTGGTTAATTCAGCCATCGTATCAATATTGAAAGTACCCGGTTTTACCATATTGGCAAGACTAAACAATACAGGGCCATTACCCGTCGGGTTAAGATGTCGATGGAAAATATTCATCGCACCAAACTGGAAACCCGCTTGAATAATGCTCTGCATTAACACCTCACCGTCAAGCATTTGACCATGATGAGCACTGACATTTAATACTAATACCAGCTCTTCCTCTGCTTTTGGCTCTTCTGATCCAGATAAAGCTTGCTCAGCTTGTTTCACATCAGATGAGGTTTCAGCATCCAATGGCCTATCTGTATCAGTGGTATGTATTTCATCACTAGCAACAGAGTTCGACGATACTGGCACTGGCTCTACATCGGCAAGTTTTGTCTCACTAATATCACCTTCTTTTACATCAGCATGGTTTACCTCTACCTCGGGTATCGGTTGCTTTTGCTGAGGCGCAGAGTCATTATTTTGTTCAATAACATCAAAAACACCAAGACTAGGCTCTCGTTGTAATGAAGTATCGTTAGAATGTCCCTGTGCTGGTGTTCCAGACATAAGTGGATCTTTATCTGCAACTGAGGATTGTGGCGCAAGTGTTGGCTCCGATTTAACCGGTGGCACACTTTGAGCCTCCTGCGTTGAAGTTAAAGACGACATCTGATGATTTGCCTCAGTATACTGGGGTTCATCATCGTTCTCATCTGACTGATAATTCTGTTTCTGACGTTTTACTGGGCGATTACGGAAAAGCTTAGAACGCTCTTTTCGACCAATCCATAAGCCGTGTAATAACAAAGCTATGATTAAAATCGCACCAACAACGATTAATATCAGACGCAAATTTTGCTGCATCATTTCTATCTCTGTTGTCTTGAGGTTTAATAGCCACAATGGCGAATATTACTTTTACTAAGAGTATTTGCCAATGCTTATAAGTGCAAGCCAATACTTAATTTTCTTGTCACAAAGATACACTCTTCAATACCTTATGCGCATTTTTTAGACAATTTATCACTAGTAAGGCTGATTATCTCTCTATATGATACTAGCTTGCCCTTATAGGAGAGAATAGGAAGTATGACAAATTTGACAGAATCGACCAAAAATTTAAATGGATTTCACTATTTTGCACTTGGGTGGCGATTAATTACTCGCCCAGGTCTAAAACGTTTTGTTATTTTACCCTTACTTGCCAATATTATTATTCTCGGTAGTGCCTTTTGGTGGTTATATGGCCAGATTGGTGAAATGGTCAATTGGATGATGGAAAAAGTCCCTGATTGGCTACAGTGGTTAAGCTATGTTATCTGGCCACTGTCAGTTATTTTTATTTTGCTGGTCTTTACCTATTTCTTTAGCACCATAGCTAATATTATCGCTTCGCCTTTTAATGGATTATTAGCGGAAAAATTAGAAGGCCAAATAACGGGTATTAATCCTCCGGATACCGGTTTATTAGGTATTACAAAAGATATTCCACGTATTTTAAAACGAGAAATCATCAAGGTCGTTTATTATTTGCCAAGAGCCATTGTATTGTTATTGCTCTATTTTGTTCCCGTTGTTGGACAAACTGTCGCCCCAATTCTTTGGTTTATATTTGGCGCTTGGATGATGGCAATCCAATATAACGATTTTCCATTCGATAACCATAAAGTCTCTTTCGCCAATATGAAATCAACGCTGAAAAAAGACAAATGGAACAATTTACAATTTGGTATGGTAATTAATATCTTCACTATGATCCCAATCTTAAACCTAGTCATTATGCCGGTTGCAATTTGTGGTGCCACTGCCATGTGGTGTGATCGATATCGTCATCAACATGTACAAGCAGGCCAGTGGTAATACCACTGGTTTCATTGTGATTAGAATCTTTTGGAATAAAAAGTAAAAAAAGTTATAAGGATATTCATAAAGCTTATTTCCATCTTTTGCTTGATGGCGTATGGTAATTTCATCTGACCTTATAAAAAATCATGTACCGAGGATAAAAATGAGCAAAATTTTCGAAGATAACTCGCAAACTATTGGCCATACCCCCCTAGTTCGTTTAAAACATTTCGGTAATGGCAATATCTTAGCTAAAGTAGAATCTCGTAATCCAAGCTTTAGTGTAAAATGCCGTATCGGTGCAAATATGATTTGGGATGCAGAAAAAAAAGGTATCCTGAAACCCGGCGTAGAGCTAGTTGAGCCAACCAGTGGTAATACTGGGATTGCTTTGGCTTATGTAGCTGCCGCACGTGGCTACAAACTGACACTGACTATGCCTGATACCATGAGTATTGAGCGCCGTAAATTATTAAAAGCATTAGGCGCTAACCTTGTGTTAACTGAAGGCGCTAAAGGTATGAAAGGAGCGATTGATAAAGCGAACGAAATTCGTGATAGCGATCCTAGCCGTTACCTTCTACTACAACAATTTAGTAATCCAGCAAACCCAGAAATTCATGAGAAAACCACAGGCCCTGAAATTTGGAATGACACTGATGGCAAAGTTGATGTAGTTATCGCAGGTGTCGGAACGGGTGGTACTATCACGGGTATTGGTCGCTATTTGAAAAATACCCAAGGTAAAGCTGTCACTATGGTTGCGGTAGAACCTAAAGATTCTCCTGTTATTAGCCAAGCATTAGCAGGTGAAGAAATTAAGCCTGGTCCACATAAAATCCAAGGTATTGGTGCAGGTTTTATCCCTGAAAACTTAGAGTTATCACTATTAGATCGCGTGATCCAAATTACTAACGAAGAAGCATTTGAAACAGCTCGTGACGTTATGACCAAAGAAGGTATTTTAGCGGGTATTTCATCCGGTGCGGCAATTGCTGCTGCTGTGAAATTAGCTAAAGAGCCAGAATTTGCTAATAAAGAAATCGTAGTGATTTTACCTTCTTCAGGTGAACGTTATCTCAGCACCCCACTTTTTGCTGATATCTCTGACAGCTAAATCGCGTCACCTAAAATGTAAAATATTTATTAAAAAAGCACCTTGAGGGTGCTTTTTTTGTGGTAGAGATCAAACTTTGTTATCCAGATAGGTGATTTATTCTGTCGAGTTTAGTATTTAATCAAGTAATTATTTCGAAGGTCGAAATTAATCAGAAAATAGGCAAGTGATAAAAACAGCACTGCTTTCAATTTCTGGGGACTATTTTTATCGGATAACGTAACATGGCTTATATTATCTGATATTGCTACGCAAAGCAGGACAATTTCATCTACACTTACTAAGTCCTGACTTAATGTGAATAATTGAGTTATAAAAGGAAAAAATCCTATGTACCAGCAAGAAGTTACTATTACAGCACCAAACGGCTTACATACTCGTCCTGCAGCACAGTTAGTAAAAGAGGCTAAAACTTTCTCTTCTGATATTAGCCTTATTTCTGGTGGTAAATCAGCCAGCGCGAAGAGCTTATTCAAATTACAAACTTTAGGATTAACCCAAGGTACTGTAGTCACTATTTCTGCTGAAGGCGAAGATGAAAAACAAGCAGTAGAACATTTAGTTAAGTTAATGGCTGAGTTAGAGTAATCCAGTTACCTTTCGCTATTCATTAACGTCCTATTTTCCCCTGAAAATCGCTCAGGGGAATTTATAACTCGATGATTTTAAAACAGCAGTGTCTCTTGATCCTATTTTTTTAAAATTATCACCAGCAAGTCGTAGGATAAATTATGATTTCAGGAATTTTAGCTTCACCGGGTATCGCATTTGGTCAAGCTCTTCTACTTAAAGAAGAACCTATTATTATTAGCCAACGTAAAATCCAAAGTGACGAAGTTGACACCCAAATCGAACGTTTTAAAGATGGTCGTAATAAATCAGCGCAACAACTAGAAATCATTAAAGCCCGTGCTGAAAAAAATCTTGGTGCCGATAAAGCTGAGATTTTTGAAGGCCATATTATGTTATTAGAAGATGAGGAACTCGAACAAGAGATCATATCCCTCATCAAAAGTGACAAGAAAACCGCAGAAGCAGCGGTTCAATCTGTTATTGAAGATCAGGCAACCGCATTAGAAGCCTTAGATGATGAGTACTTAAAAGAGCGTGCGGCTGACGTTCGTGATATTGGTAAGCGCTTAATGCGTAATATCTTAGAGATGCCAATTATCGATTTAAGTGCTATTTCTGAAAAAGTGATTTTAGTTGCTACAGATTTAACGCCATCAGAAACAGCGCAGCTTAGCTTAGACAATGTGTTAGGCTTTATCACTGACTTAGGGGGTAGAACATCACACACCTCTATCATGGCGCGCTCTTTAGAGATCCCAGCGATTGTTGGTACATCTAATGCAACAGAAACCATTAAAAAAGAAGATTATCTGGTTCTTGATGCGATTAACAATAAAATCATTATTAATCCTTCTGATGAAGAGCTCGAAGCATTAAAGGCTATCAAAGAAGAGTACCTACATGAAAAAGAAGAGCTGGCAAAACTAAAAGATTTACCAGCAATTACCCTTGATGGGCATCAAGTTGAAGTTTGCGCTAATATAGGTACTGTACGTGATGTCGCAGGTGCTGAGCGTAATGGTGCGGAAGGTGTTGGACTCTATCGTACTGAATTCCTATTTATGGATAGAGATTCCTTACCAACAGAAGAAGAGCAATTCCAAGCTTATAAAGCTGTGGCTGAAGCTGTAGGCAGTCCTGCGGTCATTATCCGTACTATGGATATTGGTGGCGATAAAGACTTACCTTACATGAATTTACCAAAAGAAGAGAATCCATTCTTAGGTTGGCGTGCAATTCGTATTTGTCTTGACCGCAAAGAGATCCTTCATCCACAATTACGTGCTATCTTAAGAGCGTCTGCTTTTGGTAAACTACGTATTATGTTTCCAATGATTATCTCTGTTGAAGAGATCCGAGCATTGAAAGCGGAACTTGAAATACTGAAAAGCCAGCTTCGTGAAGAAAATAAGCCTTTTGATGAATCTATCGAAGTTGGTGTTATGGTTGAAACGCCAGCAGCGGCTGTTATGGCTCGCCATATGGCAAAAGAAGTTGACTTTTTCAGTATTGGGACTAACGATCTAACACAATATACTCTGGCTGTAGACCGTGGAAATGAGCTGATATCTCATCTATATAATCCAATGTCACCTGCTGTACTTAATCTGATTAAACAGGTGATTGATGCATCACACGCTGAAGGTAAATGGACTGGAATGTGTGGTGAGCTTGCCGGGGATGAACGGGCAACAATGTTGCTTCTGGGCATGGGATTAGATGAGTTTAGTATGAGTGCTATATCAATTCCTCGCATCAAAAAAATTATTCGTAACGCCAATTTTGATGATGCAAAAGCACTGGCAGAGCAAGCACTTGCTCAGCCGACTGCAAAGGAATTAATGGACTTAGTAGAAACTTTTACTAAAGAAAAAACACTGTGCTAATAACGTTAGCCAGAGCCCGGTCCCAACTAAAATAATTAGGAGAAGATTCATGGGTCTGTTTGATAAATTAAAATCACTGGTTTCAGAGGAAAAGAAAGGCAGTGGCACGATTGATATTGTTGCACCACTTTCTGGTGAAATCGTCAATATCGAAGATGTTCCTGATGTTGTTTTCGCTGAAAAAATTGTAGGTGACGGTATTGCTATCAAACCTGCTGGTCATAAAATTGTTGCACCAGTTGATGGTACTATCGGTAAAATTTTCGAGACTAACCATGCTTTCTCTATTGAGTCTGACAACGGTATCGAATTATTTGTCCACTTCGGTATCGACACAGTTGAACTAAAAGGTGAAGGATTTAAACGTATCGCTGAAGAAGGTCAACAAGTTAAAGTCGGTGATACTGTTTTAGAATTTGATTTAGCGGTATTAGAAGAAAAAGCAAAATCGGTATTAACACCGGTTGTGATTTCTAATATGGATGAAATCCAAGGTTTAACTAAAATGACAGGCCCAGTAACTGTTGGTGAAACCGTTGTAATGCAGATCAAAAAATAATTTTTAATCTGTTCTCACTTTTAAACCGCCACATTTCCTCTGTGGCGGTTTTTATATGCAAGCGAATGAGCTTTAACGAGGGCAGAAAACTCAACCAAACACCCCAGTTGATAAATAGCGATCGCCTCTATCACAAATAATCGCCACAATCACAGCCCCTGGGTTCTCTTTAGCAACGCGTATTGCACCTGCTACGGCTCCCCCAGAACTAACGCCACAGAATATACCTTCTTTACTCGCTAAGAGGCGCATAGTTTGTTCTGCTTCTGTTTGGGACATATCTATAACACTATCAACCAACTCTTTTCGAAAAATACCGGGTAAATAGGCTGGAGACCAACGACGAATACCCGGAATTTGACTTTTTTCTTCCGGTTGTAACCCGACAATTTTTACTGTGTCCGATTGCGTTTTTAGGTAACTCCCCACCCCAGTTATCGTACCTGTTGTCCCCATGCTAGAAACAAAATGGGTAATACGCCCTTGAGTCTGTTGCCAAATTTCAGGGCCAGTTGAAGTAAAATGCGCTCGAGGGTTATCGGGGTTATTAAACTGATCTAATACCTTCCCTTCACCTTTACGCTCCATTTCTTGCGCTAAATCTCTCGCCCCTTCCATACCAATTTCGCGGCTAACCAAAATAAGCTCGGCGCCATACGCTTGCATGGATGCTTGACGCTCTTTACTCATATTTTCCGGCATTAATAATTTTAGTCGATAACCTTTTACTGCCGCTATCATCGCTAAAGCAATCCCTGTATTACCACTGGTTGCCTCAATTAATGTATCGCCAGGTTTAATTTCACCGCGTAATTCAGCTTGCTCAATCATCGATAACGCGGCTCTATCTTTCACAGAACCCGCCGGGTTATTGCCTTCAAGCTTAACCCATATTTCTGCATCTAATCCTTGTGAAAGTCGTTGTAATTTGACCAATGGTGTATTACCAATAAATTGTTCTAAGCCTGCCACAATAAATCCCTGATCATTTATTTGTTTGTATTAATGAAGAAATCATATTTAACTTATTAACGCAATAAAATTAACATTTTTTGATAGATTTTATTCTTTTTCGTGTTATAGCCTGTATAGTCAGTTTTACTCAATAGCCAAAATACCCATGCAAAAAAATCTGCATGGGCAATCATTAACGGTAATAAAAGAATAATGCTATTTTTTAAGCTGTGTATGCCAGTGAAACTGTTGTTAAGGGACGCTCTTGTGCATATAACCGTGCTTTTGCACCGCCCATATAGTAAATATCACCTTTATGGGGTATTGATGTCATATCATTCCATACCGCGCTAATTGGCGTATTTCCCCACTCAATAGGCTGTAAAACCAATTGCCAATAGTGTCCTTTAGGAGTCACTTCTATTACTTTGACGGGAAGTTTACATAAGCTATCACTATGCGGGTTAAGTGAAATTTCCCAAGGGCGCAAAAAAACATCAACTTTGCCTTGATAGAGCGGCGTAACCGATAAAGGTAAGTGATAGCCAGCAATTTGTAATTGCGCACCATTAATTTCACCTTGGAGATGATTAACATCTCCGAGAAATTCTAAAACAAAGCGACTTTCAGGCGTGTGCCAAACTTGTTGCGGTGTACCCACTTGTTCGATTTTGCCATTTCCCATAATAACGATGCGATCAGCGACTTCCATTGCTTCTTGTTGATCATGGGTGACAAAAACACTGGTAAATTTAAGCTCACTATGTAATTCCCGTAACCAACTGCGTAATTCAGTTCTCACTTTGGCATCTAACGCACCGAAAGGCTCATCGAGTAATAAAATTTGCGGCTCTACAGCCAATGCTCTCGCTAAAGCTACGCGCTGTTTTTGCCCTCCTGAAAGTTGTGCGGGATAACGCTGTGCTAAATGAGGCAGTTGGATCATCTCTAATAATTGCGTGACTTTTTTATCAATCACGGCTTTGTTAGGACGTTCGCGACGTGGTAATACGCTTAAGCCAAAGGCAATATTTTCAAATACCGTCATATGGCGAAACAGCGCATAGTGTTGGAAAACAAACCCAACTTTGCGCTCGCGGGCATGTAAGCGACTGACATCTTGCCCTGCAAAACAGATTTTACCTTCCGTTTGATGCTCAAGTCCTGCAATGATACGTAATAGAGTAGTTTTACCTGAGCCTGATGGCCCCAATAGCGCCATCATTTCACCGGAATTGACCGTTAAATTCACGTCATGCAACACTTCAGTGCGATCAAAATATTTTGTGACATGATTAATTTCAATACTCATATTTTGCCCCTGTTTTGCGTTATTGCTGACGTTCTAAATGCCATTGCAACGCACTTTTAACCATTAATGTAATAATTGCCATCATGGCAAGTAATGCTGCTGCCGTAAAAGCCCCCACAGTGTTGTAGTCTTGGTGCAAAAGTTCGACCTGTAAAGGCAGTGAATAGGTTTCTCCACGAATAGCCCCCGAGACAACAGAGACGGCACCAAATTCCCCTATAGCACGTGCATTTGTTAAAACCACACCGTAGAGCAATGCCCAACGAATATTAGGTAATGTCACTCGCCAAAACATTTTCCAACTACTGGCACCTAATAACACAGCAGCTTCATCCTCTTGGCTTCCTTGGCTCATCATCACTGGGACAAGCTCTCTCACGACAAAAGGACAAGTGACAAATACCGTCACTAATACCATACCGGGCCAAGAGAACATTAACTGAATATCGAATTGTTCCAACCACTGCCCAGCCCAACCATTGCTACCATAAAAAAGCAGATAGAGCAGTCCCGCAACGACAGGAGATACCGCAAATGGGATATCAATCAGCGTCATTAACCACTGACGCCCCGGAAAACGAAAACGCGTAACAAGCCATGCCATACTAATACCAAACAACATATTTATCGGTACAGTAATTAAAGCGATAAGTAGCGTAAGCCAAACAGCATGTAACATATCGCTATCTAGCAAGTTGTCGGTAAATATTTCTATGCCTTTTGAAAACGCAGTCATAAAGATCCACGCAATAGGCACCACTAAAAATAAAATGGATAACACAACGCCTGTAAGGATCAATCCCCATTTTACCCAATCAATTTGGCGACGATAAAGAGAGCGTTGTTGCGCTATATCCGACATTAGTGCCCCCTTAATCGCTTGCCAAAGCGGCTTTGTAATCCATTAATTGAAAACAGTAAGACTAATGAAACCAATAAAATAACAGAAGCGACCGCGCTGGCTGCAGGATAATCAAACTCCTGTAATCGAATAAATATCATCAAAGAAACCACTTCGGTCTGCCATGCAATATTGCCAGCAATAAAAATAACAGCACCAAATTCCCCTAAACTACGCGTAAAAGAGAGCGCCGTACCGGCTAATAACGCCGGAGACAATTCAGGTAACACAACTTTACGGAACGTTTGCCAACGGTTTGCCCCTAATGTTTCAGCCGCCTCTTCATATTCAGGGCCTAACTCTTCTAAAACAGGTTGCACCGTTCTGACCACAAACGGCAAACTAGTAAAAGACATCGCCACAGCAATACCAATCCATGTATTGATCACCTTGATATCAAACTTATCTAACACCAAGCCATACCATCCTTGTGTAGAAAACAACGTTGCTAAGGTTAATCCCGCTACCGCTGTAGGTAAGGCAAAAGGTAAATCCATTAATCCATCAAGAAATTTTCTGCCGGGGAAACGATAGCGCGTAATGATCCACGCTAATAACATGCCAAAAATAGCATTAAAAATACTTGCAACACCGGCTGACAACAAAGTGACTTTATACGCTGCCACGATTTGAGGGTGGGTTATCACCGCCCAATATTGTGCCCAACTCATTTCAGATAACTGCACAACCAGCGCACTCATAGGTAGTAATAAGATCAAACAAGTATAAAAAAGCGTACTACCTAAACTAAGCCCAAATCCGGGTAATACTCGCTTGCTGGCTGTGGCAAACATTATTGGCGTCCTTCTAATAATAATTTATCTAGCGTGCCATCTGTAGCAAAATGCGTTTTCATCACTTGGTTCCAGTCACCAAACACATCTTCAATGGTAAATAATGAAGTGGCTGGAAATTGATCTGCTTTTTTCGCCATCACCGCTTTATCATTTACGCGATAGTTAAATTGTGTGATGATCTCCTGCGCTCTCGGGCTATATAAATAATTTAGGTAAGCTTTGGCGAGAGTTTCTGTTTTATTGCGTTGCACATTTTTATCAATCCATGCCACAGGAAACTCCGCTAAAATATCTACAGAAGGGACAATAACTTGATAATCACCTTCACCATATTGCTGGCGAATATTATTTACTTCAGATTCAAAACTAATTAAAACATCACCAAGTCCACGTTCAATAAATGAGGTCGTTGCCCCCCGTCCCCCGGTATCAAATACCGCAACATTTTTGAGTAACTTTGTCATAGCATCTCGGGTTTGCGCTTCATTTCCATAAGCTTTTTCAAACGCTCCCCATGCGGCTAAATAGGTATAACGACCGTTACCTGATGTTTTTGGGTTAGGGAAAACCACTTTGACATCTTCACGGGTCAAATCTTGCCAAGAAGTGATATTTTTAGGATTTCCTTTACGAACCAAATAGGCCATTGTGGAATAATAAGGTGAGCTATTATTAGGTAGACGTTGTTGCCAATCAGCAGGAATAAGCTTGCCTTTATCATGCAAAATTTGTACATCCGTCACTTGGTTATAAGTGACAACATCCGCAGGTAAACCTTGTAATATGGCTAATGCTTGTTTAGAAGAGCCAGCATGGGACTGTTTGATAGTGACTTTGTCATCAGGATGTTGAGCATCCCATTGGGTTTTAAAATCACTATTAAGCTGTGTAAATAACTCGCGAGCAATATCGTAAGAGCTATTAAGTAATTGAGCTGCATTTGCATAACTACTCGCAACCAAAGACAATGCAACGGTTGCCTGTAATGCAAAAGTTCGGATTGTTTTGTTCTTCATTATAGTACCCATCAGCGTAAGTCTTATTCTAATGGTTACTCTATCGGCTTTATTTATAACAGTGTAGTTAGCTTTTGTTATTTGATATAACTAATAGCTATTATAAATGGATAAAGAGTGAGATTGCCCAAATAAATAAGCATCATAATGATTTAACTGAAAATAATTCAACATTGAGATATCGAGAAACGACCTCGTCAAAATAAAAACGCCAGCATAGTAAATGATACTGGCGTGGCAAAATAGCAGTGTAACGCTAAGACTTACAGAGCGGCTAATACTTCATAAGAAGGAGCGAAATAGTAGCTACCTGTCACAGGTTTACTCATATGCAGTAAATCATCGTATTTACCATCAACTTCACCAAACATACTGAGTAATTGCTGTTCAATATTATATAAACGACCACAGTAAGCTAAGAAATAGAGACCATGTTTACCACTAGCAGTTCCATAAGGTAAGCTATGACGCAAAATCGCTAACTCTTCACCATTTTCTTCAATGGCAACACGGGATACATGAGAGGTAATATTGCGTTCTGATTCATCCAACTCAATGCTCTCTTTTTTAGTACGACCAATCATTTTTTCTTGATCTGATTCACTAAAACGCGCCCATTTTTTTAGGTTATGCTCATAGCGTTGAACTAAAACATAGCTACCACCAGCATCAATACCTTCATTAATTAAAGCAACACCATAGCGCTCGTCACCAACTGGATTTTCTGAGCCGTCAATAAAACCACTAAGATCACGCTCTTCTATCCAGCGGAAACCGTGGATCTCTTCTTCTATTTGGAGCACGTTACCAAAAGCAGCTATTGCAGCTTGCGCTAATGAGAAATTCACATCATGACGCATGGATTGGATATGGATAAGCATATCGCGCTGAGTCGCAGGAGCTAACCCTTTGCCTAATGGACGAAATGGCTTTAACTCTGGCGCACTATTATTATCTGATAATTTTTTCCAAAGATCTGAACCAAAAGCTACCACGGCACCTAATGAAGCATCAGGATACTGTTTTTGTAATTCGCTAAGAGATTGCATAAATTGTTGGCAGCCTTGACGTAGTTGATCAATTTCCCCCACCACCATTGCTTCAATAAATAGACCGAATTTACTATGTGCGACTAAAATACCGCTTTGTGCATGAGACATATTGCTTCCCTAATAAATAATAAAAAATATATAAATTAATGTGGTTTATTATATCCAACATTTATTTTTAGGCTTTGCTATTTAACAAATTTTTGTTAGCAGAAAAGGTAAATATAAAATTATTTTATTAATAACACTTAAAAATAACCTATTTTTGCCAAACAATTTGTGTTACCTGCCAATTTGCTAATGTTTCATCGGGTGGCATTAGACCATCAGGGCCATCCCATTGCCCAGCAAAAACATAGCTCACTGATTTTGCTTGTTCTGATTGGCATTGAATGGTTTTTTGTTTATCGACTTTCGGCCCGTTACTGCACATACCAAATGCTTTTTTATAAATATCTTTAAATGGTGTACCTATTGTCGTTCCCCACGCTGTTTTCGCATTAGGATCAGATACCGTGATTTTATCTACTGTGCCCTTTTCTTTGCCATAAAAAGCCACTTGTACTTTTTCATCTTCAAGTGCTTGCACAATAACTATAATATTGCCTTGTTGCATTTCCATTCCTTGTCGGTAATGGAAACGGCTACCCAGCTCTTTTTCGATCGCTTGCTCTGTCACTGCCGTTGAAGCGGTGATATTATCTAATCCATTTGCAGAAACCGTTAACGTCTCATTTGAGAACCAATTCATTGGATTAAGTGCAGAAAAAGACATTCCCCCCATGGATGAACAGCCACTTAATAGCAAGACACTTGTGCTTAAGCACAAGGGTAACCAAAATTTAGGCATTATAAATACTCCATTTCACTTTTTCGTTATAAATTCAATTGATGCTAAGGCAACAAGTTTTTACTCGCATAAAACTAAAATAACTGAATACTTCAGACTAGTTACGACCATAACTCAGCCAAGTTTGTTCCCTTAAATCGACAATATCAGATTTTATCCAGTAAATAAGCAAGGTTAAGTTCTTTTTTATCGAGGCAACATCATGATAGGAAAGAAAGTACAAAAAAAGAAAATCCTCTCTATTAACCGATTAAAATTATCTTAACAGTCAATAAAAGAGGATTTAGCGAAGAATTAAAGATCGAAGTCCTGATCGATAATTAGGCGTTTAGTGTAAGCCGTATTCTCTTGATTTTGATCTTCATAGAGAAGCTTTTCAAACATACAAATAGTGGCATCGTTCTCTTCGGGGATCATTAAAGTAATTTGTGGACACCCTTTTGCAATGAGTTTTTTCTCTAGCCGAGAGATTAGTGCATTGGCAATTCCTCTACCGCGAAACTCAGGATGAACGCCCAAATAGTAAAGCGAGCCACGATAACCATCATAGCCTCCCATTACACTACCGACTATTTCGCCAGCAACCTCTGCGATTAAAAAGAGATCGGGGGAGTGGTTAATCTTTCGTTCAATATCAATTTCAGGATCATTTTCTGGTGAGATCAAGTCGCAACGTTCCCAAAGTGTAATGATTGCCTCAAAATCATCTTGACGGAATACACGTATTTCCATTGTTTTGCCTGTTATCTTTCACAAGTTACTAAATTTATTATCCCTTGTTTACTTTATCAATCAACTTCAAAATGAGAGCATAGGTCATATCGCGTTCCATTTTTAATAAATATGATAAAAACTGTAGGTTATTATGAGTTTACCTGATATTCATCGTGTGCAATCATTTTTTTTGTCGTTGCAAGATAGTATTTGCCATGCTATTGAAAATATAGACCAAAAAGCAACCTTTCAGCAAGATAATTGGCAAAGAGAAGCTGGCGGTGGTGGTCGTACTCGAGTGCTCACCCAAGGTGCTATTTTTGAACAAGCGGGTGTTAATTTTTCCCATGTTTATGGAGATGCCTTGCCTGCATCAGCCACGGCTCATCGCCCTGAATTAAGCGGTCGTCGTTTTCAAGCAATGGGCGTTTCATTAGTTATTCACCCTCTTAATCCCTATATTCCTACTTCACATGCAAATGTTCGTTTTTTTATTGCTGAAAAAGAGGGAGAAGCTCCTGTATGGTGGTTTGGTGGAGGCTTTGACTTAACGCCTTATTATGGATTTGAAGAAGATGTTATCCATTGGCATAAAGTGGCTAAATCTGTGTGTGATCCCTTTAGCCAAGATTATTATGCTCGATATAAAAAATGGTGTGATGACTATTTTTATTTAAAACATCGTAACGAACCGCGTGGTGTTGGTGGTCTATTTTTTGATGACTTAAATACTCCTGATTTCGATCACTGTTTTGAATTTGTACAACGTGTCGGGCAGGGTTATCTGGATGCCTACTTGCCGATTGTCGAAAAACGCAAATCTATGCCCTGGGGAGAGCGTGAACGCCAATTCCAACTTTATCGCCGTGGCCGTTATGTCGAGTTTAATTTGGTTTGGGATAGAGGCACGCTATTTGGTTTACAAAGTGGCGGACGTACTGAATCCATTTTAATGTCAATGCCACCATTAGTTCGCTTTGCATATGATTATCGCCCTGAACCTAATACTCCCGAAGCTAAGCTGTATACTGATTTTTTAATTCACAAAGAGTGGGTATAGCAGTTACTGATGTATTAAAACTAAAGCCATTTATTTATTATAATTGGCTTTAGTTTGGTAAAAATTACTGCTTTATTAATTAGTCATTAAATAAAAAGGCGAGTAATCCAGTCACTTTATTTTTATTTTCCCACCCCTCTCCTCTCATACAAATATCAAAATACTGTTTACGCTCTGATTCATTGGCATCATAACGAGAATAGGAATGATAATTTGAATTAGGAATAGTAACTTCTTTACCATCTACTGTTATCGTTGAAGAAGAAGGATAGCTATAATTTGGCGTTGAACTCAAATAATGCTCAGGGTAGCGTTGTTTTGCTTCTTGCATGCATAGATTTTTAGCGATATCTAAAGGTGTGGGATTTTTCATATTTACTTGCCATTTTTCTGGGGTGGCACAGCCAGAAAGTAAAAAAATAGCAAAACCCATAGTCATTTTTTTCAAAGTAAAAAACTCATTAATACGAATAGTAATCAGTTACAATTTAACTGTTTTTTGAAAAAAATACTTAATTTTTGCTTAAATTATTTCGGTTTCTTTTATGAAAGTATGAAGAATTCATCAATAAGCAATAAAAAAACTGAGTCCGGTGAAACGAACTCAGTTTTTATTCTATATTTAACTGGCTATTTAATTTATTTTGATTTCTTTAAATGAGCCATTAAGCGCTTACGTTTACGTATTTGCGAAGCTGTTAATTTATTTTTCTTATCCGCATAAGGGTTTTCCCCTTCTTTAAATTGAATACGGATAGGAGTTCCCATCACTTGTAGTGTGCGACGGAAATAATTCATTAAATAGCGTTTATAGCTATCAGGTAAATCAGACACTTGGTTACCATGAATAACCACGACAGGTGGGTTATATCCCCCAGCATGGGCATATTTCATTTTTACACGGCGTCCACGAATAAGAGGGGGTTGGTGATCATCCTCTGCCATCTTCATTATGCGCGTCAACATTGATGTACCAACACGACGTGTCGCGCAAGTATAGGCTTCTTGAATCGACTCAAACAGATTACCAACACCACTACCATGTAATGCCGAGATAAAATGAACGCGGGCAAAATCAACAAAACCTAATTTGAGATCAAGCATATCTTTAACTTGTTCGCGATCTTCTTGGGTCATACCATCCCATTTATTGACAGCAATAACTAAAGAGCGTCCAGAATTAAGAATATAACCTAATAAAGAGAGGTCTTGATCTGAAATCCCCTCACGAGCATCAATAACAAGTAGTGCAACATTACAATCTTCAATCGCTTGTAATGTTTTGATCACTGAGAATTTTTCTACCGTTTCTTTTACTTTTCCGCGTTTACGAACGCCAGCGGTATCAATAAGGATATACTCCTTACCATCACGCTCCATCGGTATGTAAATACTATCACGGGTAGTGCCTGGCATATCGTAAACTACAACACGCTCTTCACCTAACATACGGTTAGTCAGAGTTGATTTACCTACATTAGGGCGGCCTACAATAGCTAATTTAACAGGAAGTGTTGTCGGATCGAAATCATCCTCTTCTTCCTCTTCTTCTTGCTCTTTCTGCTCTGCTTCTAAAGCAGCCCAATAAGCGGCATTCTCTTCTTCTTCTGTTAATTCTTTCTCTTCTTCGACGACTTTACCCACAATAGGTAACAACGCTTGCTCAATCAGTTGAGAAACACCACGACCATGTGAAGCAGCAATAGGGAATATTTCCCCTAATCCTAAAGAGTAGAAATCAGCCAAGGCGGTATCAATATCGATACCATCTGTTTTATTCGCCACTAAATAGGTTTTTTTCTCAACACCACGCAAGTGTTTAGCAATACCTTGGTCGGCTGGCATTAATCCTGCTCGCGCATCGACTAAAAATAGCACAATATCGGCTTCTTGAATGGCTTGCAGTGATTGTGATGCCATATGGGTTTCTACACCCTCTTCTGCACCATCAATACCACCAGTATCAATGATAATAAATTCTTCACCGTCTAATTCTGCACGACCATATTTACGGTCACGGGTAAGTCCAGGAAAATCCGCAACTAATGCGTCTCTTGTGCGTGTTAGTCGGTTAAATAATGTGGATTTTCCCACATTAGGGCGCCCTACTAAGGCAATAACGGGTATCATTTTTTGATGCCTCATAAAAATACAATCATAAATCTGATGGTATTTTACATGTAAATACTAAAAAGACGAAACGGCTCCTTTAAAGGAGCCGTAAAATAATTATATTTGTCAGTGCTTAATTACCGACGATATAGATAAAGTTTACCGTCACGTGCTTGGATCATCAGTTTATCTTGAACAGCCTGTGGACGGCTTAATAAACCCGAGCTATTTACTTTATTTTGAGCAATAAATTTGCCTGTACTGGTATCAATCCAATGGAGATAGCCTTCTGCATCTCCCACCACTAAATAACCATCAACGATAGCCGGTGCGGTTAAATTACGGTGCAGTAGGTCTTCTTGTGTCCATAATGTCACACCATCAGATTTGCGCACAGCTAAAACTCGGTCATTTTGGTCGACAAGGTATAGATTGTCACCCAAAAGTACCATGTCATTAACTGAACCTAAATCACGTTTCCAGATGATCTGCCCTGAACGCATATCTAGACTGACTAAATTACCGTTGTAAGCCATGGCATAAACAGTATTTTCATCAATAATTGGCGTAATATCGACATCATTTAAGCGGCTGATCTCAGTAGAGCCTTTCACTTGTGAAATATTTTGCTGCCAAACTAATTGCCCTTGAGATAACACCACCGCACTAACACGGCCATTATCAGCGCCCACAATCGCTGCACCATAAGCAACAGCAGGTGCTGATTCACCACGTACGGATAATGATGGTGTATCTAAGTTGACAGTCCATGATACTTCACCTGTCAGCAAATCAAGCCCTTGCAACATACCGTTACTGGTATGAATAAGCACTAAACCATCACTAACAACAGGTTTGGAAATCGCTTCTCCGGCAACATCTGTTTCCCAATCAATAGAGCCATCATCTGTATTTAAAGCATACACTTTTGCTTTTTCTGTGCCGACAAAAACACGAGTACCAGAGACGGTTAAACCACCGGAAAGTAATGCTGATTCATTAGAGGAGAAGAAACCTTTTTTAGTTGAGAGATCTTGAGACCAAATCTCTTTACCCGTTTCTAATTCTAATGCTTTAACTACCCCATGGCGATCAGCGACATACACAACTGAACCATCCCATGCTGGTGACAAGTGGGAATAGTATTTTCCAATACCATTGCCAACCGATTTGTCCCACACCACATAAGGGGTAAATTGGCTCTGCACCTCAGGCAATGGAGACATTGTCACATTATCCTGCTCACTAGAACACCCAGCTAATAATGCTGATGCTAGTAGACCGATCAGGAGAGTTTTACGCAGTTGCATGTCTGAAGATCCCTTTAATTGGATAAATTATTGAGTTTAAGTTCAACCAATGAACGAATAGCGCCTGCATTTTCATCATTCAATGCATTACGATAAGCGGCGGCTGCACCTGCGTTATCGCCTTTTTTCGCTAATACATCACCACGGATATAATTTTTCATTCCATCCCATGCTTTACTTTTCACTTGCTCTAATGAAATTAACGCAGCATCAGTTTTATCTAATGCCAGTTGCACACGTGCTAAGCGAAGGTTAAGCATATCTGCAAATGCTTCATTCTTTACCATAGATATTGCTTTAGTCAGGTGAGTTTCACCTTTGGCTAAATCGTTGGCATCAATCGCTAATTGAGCTAACTCTAAAGAGGCTAAAGCACCATAAATATCGTTAGTTTCAGAAACAAATTTTTCGGCTAATGCGATATTTTCAGGCGTTGGTTTCGTTAATGCTTCATTTATTGTTGCAAATTCACCCGCACTCTCTTGTAGACGGTTGGCTTGATGTGATTGCCAATATTTCCAACCCCAAATTCCACCCACGCCAATGACAATAGCGAGAATGATCGTTAAACCATAATTTTTTAAAAACTGTTTAATTGCATCAACTTGTTCGTTTTCGGTGCTATAAACTTCCACAAGTCTCTCCTTAACCTAATAACAGCGTCAATTGTTGGGCCAGTTCGCTACGCGATACAATGGTCTGTTCACCTGAACGTAAATCTTTCACGGCTACTGTGCCAGCGTTAATTTCATCTTCACCTAAAATTAACGCGATTTTAGCACCATGTTTATCAGCACGTCCTAATTGCTTTTTAAAATTGCCTTTACCGTGATTGGTCATTAAGCGCAATGTAGGTAATTGATCACGGATTTCTTCTGCCAGCATTAATGCTGCACTTTGGCTATTATCACCAAAAGACGCAAGGTAAACATCAGCGACATGAGTATCAGCAACAAACTCAGGATTAACCGCTTGAACTAATAAGATCATGCGCTCCATCCCCATGGCAAAACCGACCGCAGGCGTTGGGTGTCCACCTAATTGTTTCACTAATCCATCATAGCGACCACCCGCACATACCGTTCCTTGTGAACCTAATGCACTGGTTACCCATTCAAAAACAGTACGGTTATAATAATCTAAGCCTCGGACTAAACGCTGATTAACACGATAAGTAATACCTACAGCATCAAGTAATGCACATAAACCATCAAAGTGTTCTCTTGATTCGTCATCAAGATAATCGAAAAGTTCAGGCGCATCATTCAATAAAGTCTGAATTTCAGGATTTTTAGAGTCTAAAACACGTAATGGGTTAGAATACATACGACGTTTGCAATCTTCATCTAATTGATCAACGTGTTGCTCTAAAAATGCGACTAATGCTTCACGATATTTTGCCCGCGCTTCGAGTGAACCAATAGAGTTCAGTTCTAAAGTCACGTGCTCTGCAATACCTAAAGCCTTCCACCAGCGTGCCGTTAACATAATCAGTTCAGCATCAATATCAGGCCCTTGTAGGCCAAATACTTCTGCACCTAATTGGTGAAATTGGCGATAACGACCTTTTTGAGGGCGTTCATAACGGAACATTGGCCCTAAATACCATAAGCGTTGCTCTTGGTTATAAAGCAAACCATGTTCAATTCCTGCGCGGACACAACCTGCGGTATTTTCAGGACGTAAGGTTAAGCTTTGTGCGTCTTCACCTCGATCGGTAAAAGTATACATTTCTTTTTCAACAACATCGGTCACTTCACCAATTGCTCGCTGAAATAGAGGGGTATGCTCTACGATAGGTGTTCTAATTTCACTAAAACCATAACCGGCTAAAATTTGTTTTAGCGTATTTTCGATTTTCTGCCATACCCGCGTATCAGCAGGTAGGTAGTCATTCATACCACGAATGGCTTGGATTTTTTGTGCCACTTTTTTTCTCTAATAGTTATTAATTGATCAATAAACTGATTATAGAAGCGAAAACAATCAGTATTCAATGTGAAATCAATAGTAATACAGGCTCATTAGTTAATGAGCCTGTTAATTGCGTGTTATTTATCCAATTGATTTATATTAATTCGGAGGTTGCCGTCAAGCATTGCCGCTTTTGTACGGATTTTCGCCTCTAATAAATCAACCATATTACTATTATCAAGACGCTCTTTTTGTCTTACACCGTCTTCATAAAAACCACTGCGTGTTTTAGCTCCGGTTACACCTAGTGTAGAAACTTCGGCTTCACCAGGACCATTAACCACACAGCCAATAATAGAAACATCCATTGGTGTAATGATATCTTCAAGACGTTGTTCTAATTCATTAACTGTACCAATAACATCAAACTCTTGACGAGAGCATGTTGGGCAAGCAATAAAATTGATACCACGAGAGCGAATACGTAATGATTTTAAGATATCAAAGCCAACTTTTACTTCTTCAACCGGATCTGCGGCTAAAGAGATACGTAAAGTATCACCGATACCTTCTGATAGAAGGATCCCAAGGCCTATAGCTGATTTCACTGATCCGGCTCTTGCACCACCAGCTTCGGTGATCCCTAAATGTAAAGGCTGATCAATTTTTTTCGCTAATAAACGATAAGAATCAACAGCAAGGAAAACGTCAGAAGCTTTTACACTGACTTTAAACTGATCGAAGTTCAATTTATCTAAGATATCAACGTGGCGCATAGCCGATTCAACTAGCGCTTCGGGGGTTGGCTCACCATACTTTTCTTGAATATCTTTCTCTAGTGACCCCCCATTCACACCAATACGAATGGGAATATTGCGATCCCGGGCACAATCGACAACTTGACGAATACGCTCTTCATTACCAATATTACCAGGATTAATACGTAAACAATCGACACCATATTCAGCAACTTTAAGTGCAATACGATAATCAAAATGAATATCAGCGACCAAAGGTACTTTCACTTGTTGCTTAATTAGTTTGAATGCTTCAGCCGCATCCATAGTTGGTACAGAAACACGTACAATATCCACCCCAACACGTTCCAGAGACTTAATCTGGTTTACAGTCGCTTCAACGTCTGTTGTTCGTGTGTTCGTCATCGACTGTACCGCGATAGGAGCCCCATCGCCAATAGGTACATTACCAACATAAATTCGCGTCGATTTACGACGAATAATAGGTGATTCTTTATGCATTGATTAATTCTCCCATGCTTCCATGCTTGCTCAAATGTATAGTCAGATTAAGCGCTCGGTACTGTTATTTTTGCTATTTTTCCAGTAAAACGGCTTAAGTCAACAGCTTCACCATTAAACTGTAAACGAGTAACAGAAGGTGCGCCTATTTTTAGTTTATAAGGTTGCTCACCATTAAATTCCAAACGGTCACCGGCTTTCTTAATACCATTAAATAAAACTTTATTTTGAGCATTACGAATTTCTAACCAGCATTCACCATCAAACATCAAGACCAGTTGATTTTCCACAATTGGTGCGGGTGTTGAATTGCCTTCAGCAGAATCAGCACGAGAAGTCGTTGATGTGGTTAATGGTGACACCGGTAATGGAACTGTTTTAACTTCTGCCTCAGGTGTGGCATCTGTTACTGATGGCTCGGCAACCTTATTAGCCTGATTATCTACTAATGGAGAAGCAGGCACTTGTACATTTTCACCCTCAGATGATGGGCTATTATTATCTAAGGTTGATAAAGGAGATTCTATCGTATTGGTGTTTTCTTGCGGACTATTTTGTCCTATGTCTTGCGAAGCCATAGAGACTAATTCTTGTTGATCGGCTTGATGCCCCTGCCACCACCATAAACCGACTAAAGCTATCATTGCTATTACAATAACCCAAGTCAATTTCATCAACCAGCCTTCACGCTTTTTATGACGCTTACCCAATGAGTAATTTTGTGTTGTTGTGACTTTAACTTGTTTTATTGGGGCTTGTTGATCAATTAGACCTAGAATTGCGCTTTCAGGAACACCGACAAGTTTTGCATAAGAGCGCATATAACCACGTAAAAATGTCGGTGCAATACCAGAAGAGATAGTATCAGCTTCAATTTCACATACTGTTGTTAACTTCAAACAAAGTCGATCAGCAACAGTCTGCTGAGTTAGCCCCGCTTTTTCACGTGCCTGACGTAAAAGTTGACCCGCTGTTAATTTCACTTCTTCGGTTTTGTTTTCAGTATTCATTAGCAATCTAGGCACTGTGGCTATTGGATGTTTAACATTGATGAACACGAGAAAATACAGTTTTTAACGTCCTCATCGCGAATTTGGTGATTTTTGGTATTCAGCATGCTGACAAACCAAATAATCTGACGGTATATCCTCAATTAACACATTATTGTTGTTTAATAAATTTTGTTCACAAAGGAAATTACCATAAAACCTTAATACATTAACATTTACTGGCTTCGACTTCATCGCTAATTTGTAATAATCTAGCGCCTGAATAGGATTTCCCAATAACTGGGATGTTAATGCCATTCCTAAATTTGCTTCAGGATGCTCAGGCATCACTGACAGCACTTTTTGAAAATGATATTGGGCTATCTGATATTGTTGCTCAGCCAGATAAGCTTCCCCTAATTGAAGACGAAGAGGCACTGCAACATGTTTTTTATTTGCTGTTGATTGGCAGCCTATTGTCAATAACACCAAGCAGATAGCAACAACCTTTGATGACATCCTTATCATCGTTATCTTCCTTAAATTAATTCATTCTTGCAACTCTCTACTTTGTTTTAAAACCACAGCACAAAGCGAGAGTTATCCACCTCTATCAGACTGCTTTTACTGAAATTGGTTCACCTTGCAGACGTTTTTTCAGAGTACGCTTAGTTCGGTCAATCACATCACCAGCAAGTTGACCACAGGCAGCGTCAATATCATCACCACGAGTTTTACGTACAATAGTGGTGAAACCATATTCCATTAACACTTTAGAGAAACGATCAATGCGACTATTAGAACTACGTCCATAAGGTGCGCCTGGGAACGGGTTCCATGGAATTAAGTTGATTTTACAAGGTGTATCTTTTAAGCACTCTGCTAATTGATGTGCTTGTTCAGTGCTGTCATTAATATGATCAAGCATGACATACTCAACAGTAACTCGACCTTGGTTTGCATTAGATTTAGCAATATAACGACGCACGCCATCAAGAAACATTTCAATATTATATTTCTTGTTAATAGGGACAATTTCATCACGAATATCATCTGTTGGTGCATGCAATGAAATCGCTAAAGCAACATCAACCGCATCAGCTAATTTATCTAATGCAGGTACGACACCGGATGTAGACACGGTGACTCGACGTTTAGATAACCCAAAGCCAAAGTCATCCATCATAATTTCAAGAGCAGGAATAACATTGTTAAGGTTAAGTAATGGTTCACCCATTCCCATCATAACAACATTAGTGATTGGACGACGGCCTGTCTCTTTTAAAGCACCAATAATTTTAGCAGCACGCCACACTTGGCCGATAATTTCAGAAACTTTAAGGTTACGGTTAAAACCTTGTTGTGCCGTTGAACAGAATTTACACTCTAACGCGCAACCCACTTGTGATGAAACACATAACGTCGCACGATCATCTTCAGGAATATAGACTGTTTCAACTTGTTGAGAGCCTACTTTAATCGCCCACTTAATAGTGCCATCCGCAGAGCGTTGTTCTTCAGACACTTCAGGTGCCTTGATTTCGGCAATCTCTTTTAACTTCGCACGCAGCACTTTATTGATATCTGTCATCTGATCAAA
This sequence comes from Proteus sp. G4380, assembly GCF_963885725.1. Taxonomy (NCBI): domain Bacteria; kingdom Pseudomonadati; phylum Pseudomonadota; class Gammaproteobacteria; order Enterobacterales; family Morganellaceae; genus Proteus; species Proteus sp. G4380. Next base: position 25,342 of record NZ_CAWPAV010000094.1, on the reverse strand, counting down.
ATCATCATAGCAATAATGGTATATCCATTTCATGATTTGATCAGCGCGGAAAGGCTTTTCGCCCATAGAGACAAAAAGCTCACGCATCTGTTTACGATTTAAATCTAACAGATTGATTTTTGTTTTTTGATTCACAGTATTTTCTTTAGAAACAGCGACAGAAGCGCTTGGCGCTGGAGTGGTAGATTGGGTCATGACATTGCCTCGTTGTTACACTATGCGGCCTACGTTAATAAAATCTATTAACGGGATACTTATTAATTAATAAAAAGACGCCCCATTAAAGATTAACAGGGCGTCGCATTGTACATTTTTTCGTATACAGATGCTAATAAATTAGCGTGGGCAAATTTCGTTTTCAGTAAAGAAATAAGCAATTTCACGCGCAGCTGAAGCTTCTGAATCTGAACCATGCACTGCATTTTCTGTAAAGCTATCCGCGTAATCAGCACGTAAAGTACCCGCTAAAGCGTTATCAGGATTAGTTGCACCCATTAAGTCACGATGACGTTGGATAGCATTTTCGCCTTCTAATACTTGTACCATGATAGGGCCAGAAGTCATAAACTCAACTAAACCATCAAAGAAAGGACGGCCTTTATGCTCTTCATAAAAACCTTCTGCTTGTTCACGAGTTAAATGCAACATTTTTGCTGCTACGATGCTGAAACCCGCACTTTCAAAGCGGTTATAGATTGCACCAATAACATTTTTTTTCACTGCGTTTGGTTTGATAATAGAAAAAGTGCGCTGAATAGCCATGTATTACCTCAAAATATTGTATTAATAACAACTTATGTTGCCTGTTTTTATCGCAGATCATGGAAAAACAGCTCAAAACCGTATCCCCTGCAAAAATAAGGGATTGATTATAGGGGGATAACAATAAATTGCACAGATGAAATCCCGCTTTTTTTTAAAAAACTGTGGCAAAAAAGTTATAATTTATCGATTTAATCACATTTTTGGCCTTCATTTGATTAAACTCTGCACTTATTTAACGAAAACTGAAATTCACCATATCCGTTTGACCGCTAAGATCAAGCACCGAAAGTTGGTATTTGCCACGTTTTTCTAATAAATAAGAGAACGTTGCCCCATTTTCAGTTTTACCGATTTGTTCACCATTTAAAAACCACCATTGCATACCACTTCCCCCTTGTGTAGAAACCGTTATTTCAAGCTGAGTTTCACCAGGCAATGGACGCAATAAATCCCCTTTTCTTATCCCAGAGATATACAATGGGATCATATCTTCTTTAATCGGTGGACATGTTAATGAAATTGGTGGTAATCGTTTTGCTCTACGCTCTTTTTCAGGCAACCAAGCATCTAATGCTATCGGCCATAAAGCAATATCCTTTAATTGAGCACCAGGACAATTAGGCCCTGTCCGTTTTCCTTCTTTATCTATCCATACTTTTTCATTGATGCCTAAAATGCCCTCTTGGCTTTCATTCAATAGTGTTGGGGGAATAGTATTATCAAGGATCCAGCTTCGTCGACTGACTCGACAGTTACTATCTTCTTTAGGCAAAGCTTTTCCCGTTGGCCAACAAATAGCTGCGGCTGAGACACTATTTGGCCTAGGATCAACAGGAGGCCGCTGTTTATTTTGATAAAAATAACTCGTCAATAAATTATTAACTTGATTCATTATCGGTACAGCGGTTGCAAATCCAAACTGCCCCGCAACAGGTGTGCCATCAGGTCTCCCCACCCAAACACCAATGGTATAACGCGCATTAACGCCTATCGACCATGCATCACGATAACCATAACTTGTTCCTGTTTTCCAAGCCAAGGGAACAACCGCTGAAATAGCACTATCAGGACGAGGCCGTGCCTCTCCCGCTAAAATTCGCCGAATGATCCACGCAGCACCGGGTGACATTAACATACGTTCATTGATGGTTTGCTCTGGCGTAAAACGTAACGGCGCGGTCTTTCCATGCCTTGCAAGCGCACTAAAAGTCGCCACTAATTGATCCATTCGTGTTGCTGTTCCTCCTAAAATAAGCGCTAAATTAGGTTCAGAGCCATAAGGAAAACGCATTTCAAGGTGATTATGTCGCAACTTAGCTGCAAATTTTTTTGCGCCATAAGCTTCTATTAATTGAACGGCAGGTAAATTTAATGAACGACTAAGGGCTTCACTCGCACTCACGGCACCGTTAAATCCAGTATCAAAATTACCAGGACGGTAATCTTCAAAACGGCGCGGAACATCTTGTAATAGTGATTCTGCATGGATCAATCCTTCATCCAAAGCAAGACCATAAATAAAAGGCTTTAAGGTTGATCCCGGCGAACGCCATGCACTTATCATATCAACATGCCCAAAGCGTTGATTATCATTAAAGTCCGCCGACCCAACATAGCCTTTAACACTCATATCCGTGTGATCGACCACAAGTATTGCCAGAGAAGTTTTATCGGCTAGCTGATATTTCCACTGTTTGGCTAGCTCTTCTAGTTGTCGTTGAAGATTAATATCAATCGTGGTTGTGATCACCGGCGCTTTTTGCTCGTTATACATACGCCGAGCCAATAATGGCGCGAGTTGTGGCGTTTGTCTTGGTGCAAGTAGCACTTGCTCTTGCTTTATTTCAGCCACTTTCTCTTTGGGCCAAATTTGATATTCCGCTAATCTATCTAATACTTTATCCCGTGCAGCTTGAGCACGCTCTGGATACCGGTCTGGCCTTAAACGACTGGGTGCTTGAGGTAATACCGCCATTAATGTTGCTTCACCTGCTGATAAATCAGCGGGAGATTTACCTAAATAGGCCCAACTTGCAGCGCCAATCCCTTCTAAAGTGCCACCAAAAGGTGCACGGTTAAGATAAATTTCTAAAATCTCATCTTTTGAGTAATACCATTCGAGCTGTAATGTCCGCCATAATTGTTTTAATTTTCCCCCTAAAGTCCGTGAGTGGGGGTCAATCAAACGTGCAACTTGCATTGAAAGCGTACTGCCTCCAGAAACAATTTTTCCCGAGCTTAAGTCTTGCCATGCGGCACGTAAAATAGCTATAGGGTTAACACCGGGGTGCTGATAAAACCAGCGATCTTCATAAGCTATCAACGCCTGCAAATATTCAGGGGAAACATCAGAAAGGGTAACGTGATAACGCCATATTCCTTCTTTATCAGCAAAACGCCAAAGTGGTGTTCCATCTTCAGCCGTTACTATGGTGGCGATTTGAGGCTCGGGATCTGGCAGTGGCCAGATCTTATCTGCTATCCATAGCAATAATGGTGTTACTAATAGAAAAATAACGCTCGCGGCGATTAACCGCTTATATCCTAGTTTCATTCAATCACTCAAAGGAAAAGCCCTTTCCGAAGAAAGGGCTGTCTAGCTTAAGGCACAACATCAATTTTATTTTTTGTTGCCCCTACGGCACGCCAATAAGGCACATACATTGACTCAACTTGCGGTGGCGGTACTTGATAACTCCCCGGAGTTACCGCTCTTGCTAAGTAAAGTAATGTCGTAGGACGATATTTATCAACCGCTATTGCGGCAACAAAACGATCATCACGATATTCAAGATGTTTAATATTGGCTTGTCCCATATCATCAATAAACTCCTGCAAATCAGCAGCACTATCGCTTAAGCTTGCGCTACTTGATGCTAAGTTTTGATTTTCAATTTCAAGCCCCGCAGGTAATAGATCAACCACTAAGGCATCAGGTACATCTCTATTAGCTGAAACCTCTAATTTTACCACCAGCATTTCACCACTTTGTAAGCGATTAGGATCGACTCGATTGCCTTTTAGATCGTAATAACTACGATTGATCTTCAATACATTGCTATAAGGCGCTGGGGCAACTTTTGGATATCCGACAACATTCATTCGAGAGTAAATGGTTGTACCACCTTGGTTGTTTAGCTCTAAACCTTCTTGCAATTGTGTTGCTGTCAATGCTTCATTAACTGCGCGATCACTACTCATTGCTGGCACTTGACGATTAATGGTTACTTCCCAAGGCTTCTCTGCCATATCAATAAAGAAACGACCAGCAAGGTATAGTGAGTTACTCTCTTGTGTAGAGAACCATTCACGCCCTGTTAAGTTATCAGATAATGTAATAACACTGGCATCACGAGTTTGAGTTTCCAAATTGTTTTCACTGAGTAGCGCAATAATCAACGCTTGGTCACGAATAGTACTGCCGTAATCACCTAAACCGTAATTATATTTACGTGGCATGGTGACACCTTCAGCAATTAGGCTTTCAGCACGAGAGTTATCTCCCATCAATTTCAAAGCAACACCTAACTGCACAAGCGCTAAACCACTACCCGCTTGATTACGTTCTAGATATAAACGGCGCAATTCTCCCAAAGGGGCTTTTTGCTGATTAGCCAGAACTAAAGCCGCATATGCTCTTGCTGAGAATCGAGCCGCATCTTGGTTAACCACATACTCTTCATTAACAATATTTTTATCTTGTAAATAACGTAGTAGACGATCATTTGCCCGTTTTAATGCCTCAGTAGGAACTTCATAACCTTGTTGAGACGCTCTAAATAAGAAATCTGTTGCATACGCCGTTAACCAAAACTCTTCACGCCCACCTTGAGCCCACAAGGCAAATCCTCCTTCGGATTTTTGCATTGTTAAGATATGAGCAATCCCTTTTTCTATGGCTTCTTTTCTTTGCATATCTGTTTGTGTTTTGATCCCCAATTGTTTCAACTCTTTCTCTGTTGAATACAAGGATGGATATAATCCACTAACAGTTTGCTCAAGACATCCATAAGGATATGCAAATAACTCTCTAACATAACGCGCTACCTGTAACGGAGGGCGACTAGTAAGTAATAATTCCCCCTCAAGCGTTGAGCGATTAAATTGATTTAATGCTTCGTTTGGTAGGCGCCAAGACTCACCATCTGCTAATGTATTGGCGTAATGTATTGTCTCAGCAGGATACGCAGGGCGTACACCTATTTTCCAAGTATTTTGATAAGGTTTTATCTCTTCATTAGGTACTTTAATACCATAAATAGACAGGGAAAATTCTCCTTGGCCAAATCCATGTTTTGCCGTAATAGGGATTTGAACTTGAGTTCGTTCACCTTTCGATAATGAAACGGTTTTACTGTCGACACCCGCTAAATCAACTAATCCTGATGCCGTATAATTTAACGTAATAGATTGTGGTGCATCCGTTAAGTTAGTTAAATCTAATGACAGTAACGCATCATCTCCCCCAGCCATAAAGCGTGGTAATGAGAGTTGAGTAACTAATGGCGCGGCAACAACAACTTTACCTTCTTGGCTACCAAATTTATCCGCAGTCCATGCTTGAGCCATAAGGCGGACTTCACCATTAAACTCAGGTATAGGTAAAGAAACCTCACCTTCACCTTGTGCATTTAATTTTACAGGTGTGGCTTGTTGAGCAATGATTTGCACATCTGTTAATGGCTTTTTACCACCACGAGATAATGCGCTTTCTTCGCTTCCATCACCACCAAAACGTAGGTTGGCTAAACGCCCTTCACCTTCAATTAACTGACCATAAACATCGTATTGATCAACGCTATAACGCTTACGACCAAAGAAAGCTTCGTACGGATCAGGCGTTTTATAGTCGGTAATATTTAAGACACCTGTATCAACTGCAGACACTAATACATTGATGTTTTCCGGCAATGGCTGGCCTGCAACGGGCTTAGCTTTAATCCGAATTTTTAGATCTTGATTTGGACGAATTTTTTCAGGTGCATCCAGTGCAATATCTATACGGCGATTGTTATCTTGTAGTGGTAAATGCAAAATACCTACGGCACGTTTTACCGTCGCTTGTTTGGATGTATCCCCCGGTCTTACCACCACCGAAGTCAAATATAAATCGTGTCTTGCCCACTCTTTATTAATAGGTACTTCAACATCAAGCCCTTTTTCAGGTACATCAATCTCTTGCCACCATAGCGGCCCATCACTCGATTCTAATAGCACATAACCTTTACCAGGATGAGGGGCTGCAATATTGAGTTTGACTTTTTCACCCGGTAAGTAACTCTCTTTATCTAATTTTAATTTAACTTGATCAGGTCTTACTGCCCCGGTTCCGCCAGTATTATCCATCCAAGAATAGCCCGCCCAAAAACGTAAGCTACTGACAAGTTCTGTTTTAGGATCGACCACTTCTATACGATAAGAACCCCATTCAACAGGGAAAGCCACTTTTGCGGTACCATCTTTAGCTATTTTGATAGTCTGCTCATCCATTTGCAGATCTTTTTGATTGTAGCCAGACTCCCAACCATTTGAATTAGACCAACGCCAATAATAATCATAACGTTCGTAAATAAATCTTACTTTTAGGTCATCAGCAGGTAATTTTTTACCCTCTTGATCGGTATAAACGATTTCAAACTCCGCCATTGAGTTTTCATCAACACTATAGCCTGATTTATATTTATCATTACGGTAGTCATACACCTCTTTTTTAGCAAAAACAGGGCGAATTCCCGCAAGATGTGTCGCTGGCCATACCGCTTGTTGATAACGGCGAGTAACAGGACGCCCTCCGGCTTCAAGTAAGCTTGCTTGTAAGATAATATTAATCGGTGATTTCACTTCAGCATAACGGTCTTTATCAACCGTTAATGCCCCTTCACCATCCGTATCAAGAGTAAGTTCAAATTCATCTAATAAACGACTTAAATTTTCATCTTTTACGGCACCAAATTCATAACCCGGCAGTTGACTGACGGCTTCTCGCGAAGCTTTTAAGAAAACCTGCCCTTGTAAGCGATTATCTGCTGCCGGTGCACCATAAAGATAACGACCTTTAATATCAAAATAAGCATTATTACCACTGAGTAAAATGCCTTTTTTACCGGTGATCTCTAATGCCATACGCTCAGGCATAAAATCTTCAACTTGGAATTGGTAGAAGCGTGGAGTGCCATCGCCTAAATCAAAACGTAATTTCCGAATACCTGTACTCTCATTTTCAGGGATCATCAGTTTCAACTGATAAAAACCATTTTCAGGTTGCCAAACAAAACTACGGGAAACCTGACCATCCGTTTTTAATAAGTCAACTTTAACAGGTTGCTCTTTAATCGGGTTTCCATCACCATCTCGCAATAAACCATTAACGATTAAGGTTTCGCCGGGGCGGTACAGATCGCGTGGACCAAAAACAAAAAATTGTTTGCTATAACCTTGTGGCCCGCCGATATCAAATTCGGATAAATCAAGGGCCGGTTTACGCAAATCAATCATACTGGTTTGCCCATTACGAATAGCGAGTAATAAACGTGCTTTATCACTCTTTTCTAATGTGGCATGCCCTTGATTATCAGTTTTTGTTTTAGATATTAAATTACCTTTTTCATCTAAAAGACGAATTTCAATATTGTCTAATGCTGCGCCATTTTTCAGGGATTGAGTAAAAATATCTAGCGTATTAAGGTAGCTATGTACTGATAAACCGATATCACTAAAAGTAAATACCGTTGCCGGCATGGTATAGGAGTATTTACCTGCCTGCTGCATTACAGCGATATAGACACCCTCTTTTTTCAGGGCTTCAATAGATTTGAGTGGTAATAAGACATTTTCACGGGTGTTTTTTTCTGTATCAAGTTCAAAGCGCCCGCTATACACCAAATCCGCTTGTGACAGAAAATCGTCTGATTCCCAATAGTTAATATTAGAGCGGCTTTCCCATTGAGTTAAAAATTGTGTTAACCGATCATCTTTAACTCGAAAAAAGTTAACATCGACTTGTTCGACATTTAATGCGCTAATTGGCAAACCTTCCGTTGCTTCTAACGGTAATAATGAGCCTTTACTGGTAAAGCCAACCGATGGAAAAATCTCTTCTGTAGTAAATTTTTGGCTAAATGGCTCTACTAATTTACGTTCGTTAATTCCTTTAATTTGAGCATCAATAGTCAGGTTTAACTCTGTTGAAGGTGGCAAATGGCGGAACCGTAACTCCATCAGATTATCAGATAGCTCCCAAGCCCCCTCTAATTTACCTTTTTTAGTATCAACAAGACGGATAACATCATCAAATTTCTGGTCAGGATCGAGTGGTACTGAAAAAGTCACTACCATCGTACTTGCGCCATCGCGTTGTAATTCAGAGGCATCTAGTACAGTCACCTCTTTACCTGCATAACGACGAGCAAGTTCATTGCGCACTTCTTGGCTAGTTAATGCAGTTTGATTATTCGTTTTGGTTGTAACTGCGGTTTTATCACCAAGTTGTGTTGTCGTTTGTTGCGATGTGCTTTTTTGTTCCGCAACTTGTGTTGGTTGTGAGTTATCACTCGTCGAAGATTGCTCATCTTCTGTTTTGTTATCATCACAGCCTGTTAAAGCTAATGCTGAAGCCAGTACCACTGCAAGTGTACACCAACGGTACCCTCTTTTTTCCGTGTACTGTCTAAATTGATCTCGATTCATATCCATTTCCTTTAATTCAACCCCTGAATTATATGATGTTTTATGCAGGCTATAATAATATACAACGTATTAAGTAAATTAATTATCTAATACTACAGCCTTATTTAGGCTTTACTAATTATTTGTTTGTGCGTTTTTAAGCAAAATAATAGTAAAACAAAGAGTTACATATAAATGCAAACCATTTGCTATTTTAATCATTTTCTTATTATAGGGTAAAAAAAAGCGATATCTGATGAGATATCGCCTAAACTGCAAAAAAACTAGGTTAGGTATTCAAATTAACGATTGGAATACCCTTACGAAGAAAGCCCCCTAATTTGCGTTGATAAAAAGGTGTTACATGGTGAGTCATAAAATGACTTACACCTTGCTCATCTTTATTCACAAAACAGAAATCAAGAGATTGTCCTTCTTCTAGGTGCTCAAAAGCGGCTTCAGCAGCTTGTGGGAGTATCTGAGCAATAATATTTTCTTCTCCAGTGATTTCTAGCCCAATCAAATAAAATGACTCATCATCACCTTGCTCCAAAGCATTAACAATAAATGCACGACGAATAGGCTTATGTTGACCAAAAAATTCGCTCAATGCTTGTGTTAATTTTTCAGGCTGTGGCTCAAGCACACTCAGTTGTAGAGAAGAACCTTCAACAGCAACAATTTCTTGTACTTCAAATTGTTCAGATACATCCATTACAAACTCCAAATCACATAATGTTTATTATTTTGCTTTTGTTAATAATAAATTAGCGATAGAACGAACACCATATCCTGTTGCCCCAGCAGCCCATTGTTCTACAGATGATTTTCTGTAAGTTGCTGAACAATCGATATGTACCCAGCCTTTTTTATAATCTTTCACAAAGTGAGAAAGGAAAGCGGCTGCTGTACTTGCGCCTGCGGTATGTGAAGGTGCAGCAATATTATTGAGATCAGCAAAACTTGATGGTAACTGGCTACGATGGAAATCAGCTAATGGTAAGCGCCAGAACAGTTCATTTTCTTGATCTGCACTTGCTAATAATTCATTCGCTAATTTATCATCAAAACTTAATACAGAGTGATAATCATTGCCTACGGCCACTTTAGCAGCACCTGTCAATGTTGCCGCATCGATAATCAATTCAGGGGCAAAGTTGCTAGCATCAATTAAACCATCTGCTAAAACTAAACGACCTTCTGCATCCGTATTCATGATTTCAACGGATTTACCATTACGATAACGGATAATATCTCCCAACTTAAAGGCATTGCCGCTAACCATATTATCAGCAATACAGAGCAATAGTTTTACGCGTTTATTTAAACCTCGTGTAATAGCTAAAGCCAAAGCACCAGCTAAGGTTGCAGCACCGCCCATATCCGCTTTCATAGAATTCATGGAAGAAGAAGGTTTGATGCTATATCCGCCTGAATCAAAGGTGATCCCTTTACCAACAAGACAGGCAAAGATAGGGGCTTCGGCATCTTTAGTTGGATTAAAATCTAATGCTAAATAGACGGGATCACGTGAAGAGCCTCGACCTACAGTATAAATTCCCGCATAGTTCTGATCTCGAAGATCAGCCCCTTTGGTGATTTTATAGCTGATATCTTCTTTATCTAAACCACAAAACAGATCAACAGTACGCTGTGCCAGTTGTTCTGGCCCTAACTCTTCTGCTGGGGTGTTTATTGTGTCACGCACCCAATCAACAATGCGGATACGCGACTCTAATTCTTTTTTGTCCGCTTCACTTAATTGTGGCCATTCGATTGAACGTGCGCCTTTAGGTGCTCTAAAACCTAACCAAAACGCCCAACTACGTTCTAAATCCCAGCCGTCACCAACTAGGGCAACATTACGAATACCTTGACCATCAATTTTGCGTCCACCACGCTGAATGGCCCCTAAGCGGTTTTCTTCCGTTAAGTGAACGGTCATGCCAGTTTCGTTAGTGCTAATTAGTGCTTTTTCTCCCCAACATGCTGCTGCAGGTTCATTAGACAGCATGATAGGCATAATTTGTTTATTCATTTATTATCTCACTTATTATTACTGATGGCAGTTAACCTATTCAGACTACCAGATATTTACCTTTTAGCGTGATCAATTTACTGCAAAAAATCAGTCACGACCAATCTCATTAAAGCCTTTTAGCTAATTGCATGTTACTTTACGAGCAATATCCCATAAACAAACGCTGGTTACTCAGTCTTTTGAGGTATTTATTCCTCTTTTAAGGTTAAATCATACTGAGCAATAAAAACAAAAAGACTGGCAATTAACCAGTCTTTCGCATTAATCATTTACTCGATTATTCAAATTCATCAAGCCAAACTAATAAAATTGCTTCAAGAATTTTTTCATTCGATTTTTGTGGATCATCATCAAAATCGTCTAATTGGCAAATCCACTGATGCATATCGGTAAAACGAACGGTTTTTGGATCTGTATCGGGGTAGAGATCATAAAGCGCTTCCCCTATTTCACGTGTATCACTCCATTTCATTTTAAACTCCTAAAATCAGTGTTCTCTCGCATGGTTGATAGAATATTTAGGTATTTCAACGACTAAATCTTCATCAGTTACCTTCGCTTGGCAACTTAAACGACTTTCTGGCTCTAATCCCCACGCTTTATCTAACATATCGTCTTCCAGCTCTGTACTTTCATCAAGAGAGTCAAAACCTTCACGAACGATACAGTGACAAGTGGTACACGCACACGACATTTCACACGCATGTTCAATCTCAATGCCATTACGTAATGCAACATCAAGAATAGACTCACCTTCAGTGGCATCAACAACAGCACCTTCCGGGCAAAGTGTGCTATGGGGTAAAAATACAATTTTAGGCATAGTTATATCTCATCCACAGAATGACCTGCCAACGCTTGACGAATGGAAGTATCCATACGACGCGCAGCAAATTCCTGAGTTTGCTTATCCAGTTGTTTAATGGCGTTTTCAATGGCAACAGGATCTGTTCCCTCAACGCTTTCTATTAAAGTATCTACAACATTATCGATAGCCGTTTTCTCATCTTCAGTTAAGAGATGAGCATCTTCTTGTAATGCTGCGGTTAAACTTTCTAACACGCGAGCGGCTTCGACTTTTTGCTCGGCAAGACGACGAGCTTGTAAATCTTCTTTGGCATTTTCCATTGAAGATTGGATCATATTAGCGATTTCTGTATCACTAAGACCATAAGAAGGTTTTACCTGTACAGAGGCTTCAACACCAGTGGATTTTTCCATCGCACTAACGCTTAATAAACCATCAGCATCCACTTGGAAGGTAACACGTATATGTGCTCCTCCCGCCGCCATTGGCGGAATACCCCGCAAAGTAAAACGGGCTAATGAGCGACAATCACTCACCATTTCACGTTCACCCTGTACCACATGAACACTCATGGCAGTTTGACCATCTTTAAAAGTGGTAAATTCTTGTGCTCTCGCAACAGGGATAGTGGTATTTCGTGGGATCACTTTTTCAACCAGCCCGCCCATGGTTTCTAAACCTAATGAAAGCGGAATAACATCCAACAAGAGCATTTCGCTATCAGGTTTATTACCTACCAGAATATCTGCTTGAATAGAGGCACCAATAGCAACAACTTTATCAGGGTCAATCGAAGTTAATGGTTCACGTTTAAAATAATCGCCTACCATTTGGCGCACCAGCGGCACGCGAGTTGATCCGCCCACCATAACCACTTCGAGCACTTCATCCACGTCAACATCAGCATCTTTTAATGCTCGACGAACAGATAACAACGTACGTTTAACTAAAGGTTGAATTAATAATTCAAATTCAGCGCGGGTAATTTCCCCTTTCCAACCATTGATATTGATATCAGCCACATCATTATCACTTAAAGCGATTTTAGTTTCTGAAGCAATATCAAGTAATTGACGTTGTAAAATAACATCATTTTGATAGCCAAATCCCGCACGCTCTCTGATCCAGTCGGCTAACATCATATCAAAGTCATCACCGCCTAACGCAGTATCACCACCAGTTGCTAAGACTTCAAACACCCCTTTAGTTAAACGTAAGACAGAGATATCAAAAGTTCCGCCCCCTAAGTCGTAAACGACAATAGTGCCTTCTTTTCCGGAATCTAATCCATAAGCAATCGCGGCAGCAGTAGGTTCATTTAATAAACGTAATACATGTAAACCTGCACGACGTGCTGCTTCTTTAGTGCCTTGACGCTGTGCATCATCAAAATAAGCAGGTACAGTGACAACCACACCATCAAGTTCACCACCTAATGATTGTATTGCACGCTCTGCTAAGGCTTTTAAAATATCCGCAGAAACTTGAATAGGATCGACAATGCCAGCAGGTGTTTTAATTAATGGCAGTCCACTATCATTGTCATGAAAATGGTAAGGGAGGTTAGGATAACGACTGGTTATATCATTTAGCGAGCGCCCCAGCATTCGTTTTATTGAGCTGATAGTATTGGCGGGATCTTTTTCGGCTTCTTGTTTCGCCTGCCAGCCAACATTAATATTATCAACTTGATACTGCACAACAGATGGCAATAAATAGCGACCTTCACTATCAGAAAGCGCTTCGGCTTGCCCACTACGTACAGTGGCAACAAGTGAGTGTGTTGTTCCTAAGTCAATACCCGCAGCTAATCGACGCTGATGTGGCGCAGGTGTTTGTCCTGGCTCGCTAATTTGTAATAATGACATAACAATTTTCCTTAAAAACCATCAAACAAGCGTTCTTCAAGATGCTCGACTTGCTCTTTTAATTTCGCGAGAAAACGTAATTTTCTCACATTGTCTGCGGCAATGTCCCAAGTCTGACTGTCCAGTGTTTTCACCATTTCATCATAGCGTACAGTGTACATTTTCTCTAAGCGCGCAGAAAAATCAGCCAGTAAATTTTCAGCATCAGTACTATGCTCTATATCATCCAGCTCTTCACGAAGCGTAAGCTGCTCCATAAGAAAAGCCGTATCGTGCATCGTTTGTTGCTCATTAGCAATATCGATGCCCTGTAAAGAGAGCATATATTCAGCTCTTGAAAGTGGATTTTTTAAGGTTTGATAAGCCTGATTGATAGTCGAAGCAAACGAAATTGCTTGTACTTGCTCTTTGTCAGATTTACCCGCAAAACGATCGGGGTGATATTGACGTTGCATCTCTTGATAACGAGAAGCAAGCTGTTGTTTATCAATATCAAAACGATTAGGCATGCCTAATAGGGTGAAATAGTCCATACTTCTGCTCTTGGATTAATTGATATTAATACCGTGTATAAATATTGATTACACGGTAAAGCTTTCTCCACAACCACATTCGTTAGCCACGTTTGGGTTGTTAAACTTAAAGCCCTCGTTTAATCCTTCTTTAACGAAATCAAGCTCTGTTCCATCTAAATAGACCATGCTTTTACCGTCAATAATAACTTTCACACCTTTATCTTCAAAAACGGTATCTTCGTCATTGATGACATCAGCAAACTCAAGAACATAAGCCATCCCAGAACAGCCTGATGTTCTTACGCCTAAACGCAAACCTTCGCCTTTGCCACGATTAGCAAGAAAAGAGCGAACACGGTTAGCAGCGGCTTCTGTAAGGGAAATTGACATGGCACACCTCACTCATAAAGAACGAAAGCGGACACTGAAACATAACCTTCAGCATCCGCCAATATTTTATTTTTTTATTATAACAGGCAATTATTTGCCTTGGCGTTTGCTTTTATAGTCTGCAATCGCGGCTTTTATTGCATCTTCAGCCAGAATTGAACAGTGAATTTTCACTGGTGGTAATTCTAACTCTTCAGCAATTGCGGTATTTTTAATCGCTTCTGCTTCATCTAAGGTTTTACCTTTCATCCATTCGGTAACCAAAGAGCTTGATGCAATCGCTGAGCCACAACCATAAGTTTTAAAACGTGCATCTTCAATTACACCGTTATCATCAACTTTGATTTGTAGCTTCATGACGTCACCACAAGCTGGTGCGCCTACCATACCGCTCCCCACTGTAGGGTCGTTGTTATCAAATGAACCCACATTACGAGGATTTTCATAATGATCAATTACTTTATCGCTATAAGCCATGATTTAACTCCTGAAAACGTCTGATTAATGGTGAGACCATTCGATACTGTTGATATCAACGCCTTGTTTATGCATTTCCCAAAGTGGAGAAAGATCACGTAAGCGACCAATTGCACTGTGAATTTGTTCAATTGCATAATCGATTTCTTCTTCAGTGGTGAAACGACCTAAAGAGAAACGAATAGAACTATGTGCTAATTCATCGGTTAATCCTAAAGCACGTAGTACATAAGAAGGCTCTAAACTTGCTGATGTACAGGCTGAACCTGAAGATACAGCAAGATCTTTCAGTGCCATCATTAATGATTCACCTTCAACATAGTTGAAGCTGACATTAAGAATATTTGGCGCTGTATGTTCTAAAGAACCATTGATATACACTTCTTCAATATCTTTGATGCCATTCCATAAACGTAAACGTAATTCATTTAAACGTTTAGTTTCATCAGCCATTTCTTCTTTCAATATACGGTAAGCTTCACCCATACCCACGATTTGGTGAACGGCTAATGTACCTGAACGCATACCACGCTCATGCCCACCACCATGCATTTGTGCTTCTAAGCGAATGCGTGGTTTACGGCGAACATAAAGCGCACCAATACCCATAGGTCCGTAAACTTTATGTGCAGAAAGAGAAAGTAAATCGACTTTTAATTTGGAGAGATCGATTGGTAATTTACCAACGCTTTGCGTTGCGTCAACGTGGTAAATAATGCCTTTGCTACGGCATAACTCACCAATAGCAGCAATATCTTGCACCACACCAATTTCATTATTCACGTGCATGATAGAAACTAAAATAGTGTCATCACGCATAGCGGCTTCGAGTTCTTTCAAATCAATTAAGCCATCGCTTTTTGGTGCTAAGTAGGTCACTTCAAAACCTTCACGCTCAAGCTGACGACAAGTATCTAAAATCGCTTTATGCTCAGTTTTTGATGTGATGATGTGCTTACCTTTTTTCTGATAAAAGTTTGCAACACCTTTTAGTGCCAAGTTATCTGCTTCAGTTGCCCCTGAGGTGAAAACAATTTCACGAGGATCAGCACCAATAAGATCAGCAATCTGATTACGAGCGATATCGATCGCTTCTTCAGCTTGCCATCCAAAACGGTGCGAACGAGAGGCTGGGTTACCAAAAATGCCGTCAATAGTCAGGCATTGCATCATTTTTTCAGCAACTCGAGGATCAACGGGTGTGGTTGCTGAATAATCTAGATAAATGGGTAATTTCATTGCTCACTAACTCCAAAGACGACAGATCTTCTTTAATAATTTTGTTTTGTTTGCCTAGAGATCGCCGTTAAACTCGCATATTAACAATGGTTTCTTGTAAACGACCATTGATAGCATGACGTTTTTCATTGTCTTGACGATCAGCGACATCCATAACCTCTTCGTTATTAACTAACTCTTCAAGGCTAATGCTGCTAAGGAAACTGGTAATACGATCACTTAAATCACGCCACAAAGTATGAGTCAGGCAACGATCGCCACCTTGACATCCTTCTTTATTACCCTGACAACGGGTAGCATCAACAGATTCATCAACTGCTGAAATGACTTGAGCAACAAAAATTTGCCCCGCTTCACGACCGAGTAAATAACCACCACCCGGGCCACGCACACTTGCGACTAATTCATTTTTACGTAAACGTGAAAAAAGCTGCTCAAGGTAAGAAAGGGAAATCCCTTGACGCTCAGAAATATCAGCGAGGGGGACAGGGCCTTGCTGCGAATGCAATGCAACATCAAGCATAGCAGTAACTGCATAACGCCCTTTTGATGTCAGTCTCATAACAAATACTCCGTGGTGAACAATAGTCAAATTGTGTCATTCCTGAGTAATTTAGTCAACTATTTATCTGAGTGTTTTAGTCAGGTATTAAGCTCAGCAACAATGACGCATGTTAATCAACTTAATCCTTTATTTCTTAGCCCATTTTTCAACGGATGTTAAAATACCACGTAAGATATGAAGCTCTTGTGTTTCTGGACGTGCGCGTGTAAACAAACGGCGTAAACGACTCATCACTTGTCCTGGATGTTTAGGACGAATAAAACCAGACTCATTAAGTACCTGCTCTAAGTGAACATAAAAGCGTTCAATATCTTCAGCGGGTGGATAATCAATCTCTGATGAAGCATTTTCCTCTTGTTTTTCCTGTTGAGCAAGTGCAGCCATGCGAATTTCATAACAAACAAGTTGCACCGCCATCGCTAAGTTTAAAGAGCCATATTCAGGGTTGGTAGGAATATAGAGGTGGTAATCACATTTTTGTAATTCTTCATTAGTTAAGCCTGTGCGTTCACGGCCAAAGATCACCGCAACGGGCTTATTTGCTGCCTCTTTTACGCAACGTTCACCACATTCACGAGGTGCTAGCATTGGCCAAGAGAGCGTACGATTACGCGCACTTGTTCCAATCACTAACCCACAGCCTTCAATGGCATCATCAATAGTCTCAACAATATGGGCATTGCCAATAACATCGCTTGCCCCTGCTGATAAGGCTATAGAGTGAGAGTCGGGTTTTTCTTTAGGATTAACAAAATAAAGATTCGTTAATCCCATGGTTTTCATAGCACGAGCTGTCGAGCCCATATTGCCTGTATGTGAAGTTTCGACAAGGATAATGCGAATATTTTCTAACATTGATTTCTAACTAATTGTTTTATGATCCATCTATTTTATCACAAATGTAGCCAAAAACGCGAACGCCTGTTATACTTCGCCTCGTTTTTTATCCCCGTTCTTTAACATCTTGTGGAAGATAACCATGCATCCGATGCTGAATATTGCCATACGTGCTGCACGTAAGGCTGGTAATTTAATCGCCAAAAATTACGAAAATCCTGAATCTGTAGAAACGAGCCAGAAAGGTAGCAATGATTTTGTCACTAATGTTGATCGCGAAGCGGAACAGGCAATCATTGAAATCATTCGTAAATCTTATCCAAAACACACCATTATTACGGAAGAAAGTGGCGAGTTACTCGGTGAAGATCACGATATCCAATGGGTTATAGATCCACTTGATGGCACCACTAACTTTATTAAACGCCTACCACATTTTTCTGTTTCTATCGCTGTACGTATCAAAGGTCGCACAGAAGTTGCTGTGGTTTACGATCCTATGCGTAACGAACTTTTCTCAGCTGTTCGTGGTCAAGGTGCACAATTAAATGGTTACCGCCTCCGTGGCTCTAATGCACGTGATTTAGATGGTGCTGTTTTAGCAACTGGTTTCCCATTCAAAGCAAAACAACATTCAGCAGCTTATATGAATATGCTGACTAAACTGTTTGTACCATGCGCTGATTTTCGTCGCACAGGTTCAGCAGCATTAGATTTAGCTTATGTTGCCGCGGGTCGTGTGGATGGCTTCTTTGAAATTGGTTTAAAACCTTGGGATTTCTTAGCAGGTGAACTTATTGCTCGTGAAGCGGGTGCAATTGTATCTGACTTTACTGGTAATCACGGCTATCTACAAACTGGTAATATTGTTGCGGGTAATCCTCGAGTTGTCCGAGCATTATTGGCAGAAATTCGTAGCGAATTAACTGATGCTTTAAAACGTTAATTGATACGAATAACAATAAAATATAAAAAAACTATCTTAAAAAAACTATCTTATAAAATGATCCCCAGTAGTTGGACAGCCAATTACTGGGGGTCTTTTTTATTGCCTATGCGTTTTCAATTAAAAGGGCATTTACTGAAAGTTGGCTAATTTCTTGTGCAATCTTATCTAATAGTTGTGATGTTATCTCTTGCTTATTAACACGTAATAGAAAAGCTTTTCTTGCAATGACAAACCCTAATATCTGACCAATAAGAGCATGAGCACGAATAGTGATTGTTACTTCATCACTCTTTGTATCCATTAATCCAACTAAGCGAGAAAGGCGAAGATGAAAAGGCTCTATCAGATTACTATAAATAAGATCGTAATTTTCCGTCGGTTCTAACTGTTCACGTAGGATCAACTGACTGTAATAATGGCGTTTTGGTGATAATAATGCACGAGTTAAACCTGTGACTAGTAATAGAACTAATTCAGCCACTTTTTCATTTTTATAAGGTCGGTTTTCTTTCAATAAAAACTGAAGCTTATTATCAAATTGGTCAAACTGAATTTCAGAGGCTAATTCTGTAGCAATATATCGGATCACTGCTGTATAAACCCCTAATTTTCCGCCAAAGTGGTAAGGTATTGCTGATTGATTAACACCAGCATCTTGCGCAAGTTGTCGCGTTCTCAATCCACTGATCCCATATAGTGCAAAAAGCCTAATACCTTCTTGCACTAATTTCTCTTGAGTTTGTTCTGTACTTACTGCAGTTTTACTGGTGTTTTTCATTATAATCAACTGGTTACTATTAGGACTATATATCTGCCCGCATTAATTGTGTTGAGTTAGAATTTAACTCAATCCCTTTGCTTTTGCCAACCACAACAGTGCCACCTAAATTACATAAGTGGTGGCCGAAGCCACAATTAGGCTCAAAAGCAAATGTCATACCTTCTTGTAATACCAATTCTCTCCCTGGATTAGGTAATCGCTCAATTTGTTTATAACGATGAGCAAGAGGTAATGATTCAATACCTGGCGCTGTGCCAAAGCCGATTGGGCCATAAGGATTAATACTGTGAATAAGTGGATGAACATGCCATCCCCCTGATTCTAATAGTGGTTTTTCCATTAAATCAACGACTTCACCAAAGGTTATCCCTGCTTTTAAATGTTCAACGCCAATTTCATAGCATTCACGTGCAACTAATGCTGCTTTTTCTAAGTTTTCGTGAATTTTACCTACAGCAACCGCCGCTTGATGTTGCGTTTCATACATTCCATATAAAGCAAAAATCTCTGATAATATAATATCACCCATTTGAATTTCACGAGGTGCTTGTGAGCGATATTGCCAAGCAGGAGGCCCCCAACCGATATACTCAGATCCTGATCCCATTAAAATTTCAGCGGTAAATCCTCCCCTTGATAAACAAGTGGCAGTAATTGCAGCCGCAAGCTCCGCCTCTGTTGCACCAGGCCTTGCTGTCACTCGCATTGCCTCGCTCATTGCTTCACCAATGGCGGCAGCATATCTTACATGAGCGAGCTCTTCTTCACTTTTAACTGATGCCCGTCTAAAGAAATCACGATACACACTGCTAAATTTTGCATAAGGAAATGCTTCTTTAATACCATTTAGAGTATTAAATGGCATTGCACCATCAAAATAAAATGGGGGATAAGGTTCTAAGCCAATAATACCAATATGTGCATTTTGTTGTACTCCCATCTCTTTTAGAAAATGAGCAATACTACGCCCTGTTTTTCCTACAACAAGATTATCTTCATCAACCCACTGCAAATCACCACGTAGTTTTGCCTGCATATGATCAGCTATCATCATTGGTGCAAAAGTAACTATCAATGGTTTCTTATCTTCATGAAAAATAACAACCGATCCTAATCTGTCATTTGTAAAATAGTGGTCAATACAGAACGGTGCAGGTGCTGCAGATTCTCTATCACCATAAATAATCAATGTATCTAATTGGTTATCTCTCATAATGTCTCTAGCTAACTGCCAGCGTCGGTCTCTTTCTTGTAAAGAAAAACTAGCTGGGATCACTGATTTACTTTTCATAGTAATACCTTTTTTTATTCATTCATTTGAATGAATTAAATTTAGCTTTAATATTTAAAATGATCAATCGTTTGGTTGATCAAAAAATGCGCTTTAAAAAATAAAAAGAAAAAAACCTGTAATATCAAAAGGTATTACAGGCTTAGACGTTTATGAAAAATAGGAAATAAAAGGATTAAGTATTTTGCGGTTGTACTTTCGGTCTAATAAACATTGCAGGAATAGTTAATGCCGCCATCAACCAGAAAATAAGGTATTCTTGGTTAGGAAGTTTTTCATATAACCATCCCGATACAATCGTCATAATAGCGATACTTCCCCCCATTGCTAGAGCAGAATAAACCGCTTGTAAACGAATAATTTCATGCTCTTGACGTGCAGTAATAAAACGCATTGCCGCTAAATGGCATACGGTAAATGTGCCACTATGCAAAATTTGTACAATAATAAGTGCCGGTAATGCTGTAAAACTGCCCATCATCCCCCAGCGCAATAGCCCTGCAAATGCTGAAAGTAATAATAAGTTTCGAGCACTCCAACGGCGGAATAAACGACGGCTAAACATAAAGACAACCACTTCAGCAACTACGCCTAAGGACCAAAGATAACCAATCGTTGCTGTATCATAGCCTGCTTTTTCCCAATAGAGTGCGCTAAAACCGTAATAAGCAGCATGAGCACCTTGTAGTAAAGAAACACATAATAGAAAACGCCAGACTGGGCCATCTGAAATCAGTTTCATAAATGAAACATGATGGTGTTCCGCTTTTTTGACCTTACCTTGGGGCATGATTTTCGGACGTAACATTGAGGTAAGGAATAATGCAAGAGTACTGGCAATCAATCCATAAAGAATAATCGGGTGTCCAAAAGCATCAATCAATATCCCCAATAATGAGGAACTAATAATAAATGCAATAGATCCCCAAACCCGAATTTTTCCATAATCTAAAGGAAATTGTTTTTGCCATGTTCCCGCAAGTGAATCTCCCAAAGGCACCATGGGTGCAAAAAAAACGTTAAATCCGGTCATTACCAAAAAGAGCCAAGCCCAATGAGTGCCCAACATAAATGCAACGGTAAATAGGAGAGATAAAAAAGCAAAAAGTCGCAGTGCAGTAATGAGCTTTGATGGATCTTTTACAGCCGGCGTTAAAATCAAGCTTCCTACAAAACGAGCGGTTAAGCCCACCCCAAGTAGTAAGCCTATCATCGCAGGATCAACCCCCTCGCCCTTTAACCAGATAGACCAAAAAGGCAAGAAAATACCATATGAGAAAAAATACGTAAAATAATCTAAGGCAAGCCACAGTGTTGATGGAATAACCATCCAACCCCCCATTTTTAACATGCAAAAAAACCCGCCAAGAACATGTTCTCGAAGCGGGCTTGTATAACGGGTTTTATTATATCGTTACAAACTTATGCGTAAACTGGAAATTTAGCGCAGATATCCAAGACTTTTTGTTTCACTTTTTCAATGTTCGCTTCATCATTGATATTATCAAGGACATCACACATCCAACCGGCTAAATCTTTTGCTTCCGCTTCTTTAAAACCACGACGTGTAATCGCTGGAGAACCAATACGAATACCAGATGTAACAAATGGACTGCGAGGATCATTTGGCACACTATTTTTGTTCACAGTGATATTAGCACGACCCAGTGCAGCATCAGCATCTTTACCTGTAATATCTTTATCAACTAAGTCTAATAAAAACAGGTGGTTCTCTGTGCCACCAGATACTACTTTATAACCGCGCGCTAAGAAAACGTCTACCATTGCTTTCGCATTTTTTGCAACTTGTTGCTGGTAAACTTTAAACTCAGGTTCCATTGCTTCTTTTAATGCAACGGCTTTACCCGCGATCACATGCATTAAAGGACCACCTTGAGAGCCAGGGAATACGGCAGAGTTTAATTTCTTATAAAACTCTTCATCGCCACCCTTAGCAAGGATAAGACCACCACGAGGACCCGCTAATGTTTTGTGTGTTGTTGTAGTCACAACGTGAGCATGTGGTACTGGGTTTGGATAGACACCCGCTGCAATCATACCTGCAACGTGAGCCATATCGACAAATAAGTAAGCCCCTACGCTATCTGCGATTTCACGCATTTTAGCCCAATCAACCAAACCTGAATAAGCTGAAAAACCACCAATGATCATTTTTGGTTTATGCTTTTTAGCTTGCTCAGCGATATCTTGGTAATCAATTTTACCGGCTTCATCAATACCATAAGGAACGATATTGTAGAGTTTACCAGAGAAGTTAACCGGAGAGCCGTGAGTTAAGTGACCACCTTGGGCCAAATTCATCCCTAATACTGTATCACCCGGTTTAAGTAATGCCATATACACAGCCGCATTCGCTTGTGATCCAGAGTGAGGTTGTACGTTTGCATAATCAGCACCAAATAGTGCTTTGGCACGATCAATAGCTAATTGTTCAACAACATCAACGTATTCACAACCGCCGTAGTAGCGTTTACCTGGATAACCTTCTGCATATTTGTTGGTCAGCTGAGATCCCTGCGCCTGCATAACACGAGGACTAGTATAGTTTTCAGAAGCAATTAATTCGATGTGCTCTTCTTGACGAGTCACTTCACCTTCCATTGCATTCCATAATTCCGGATCGTAATCAGCAATATTCATTTCACGTTTTAACATTCACATCTCCTGACTCAGCTAACTTCACTAAAGGCGAACTCCCTTACGGGAGTAAGAATGACATACAGTGTAAACTCTTTTTCCTCATTGAGATAGTCCCAAAAGAAAAAATACGCAATCGTTTGCTAAGCCACTATAACACAGTTCTATTACTTTTTGATAACCTCATTTTATCTGCTGTTTTTGTTCTTTTTGAGGCACATCTCGCTAATTTATGTAAACCCTCAACATCATTCTCTAAGATTTCCCCATTTTCCTAAAAAAAATAAAAACTCAGATTTACAAATAAAGCAAAAAGATATAAGTTGTATTAAAAATACATGTTATAAAAATCATATTAAACTGAATATTTTTCAGGAGCAATTATGTTAGATGCACAAACTATCGCGACAATTAAATCCACTATTCCTCTTATTGCTAAAACAGGCCCCGCGTTAACGGCGCATTTTTACGACAGAATGTTCTCTCGCCATCCTGAGTTAAAAGATATTTTTACCATGAGCCACCAAAGCAGTGGCGCACAACGTGAAGCGTTATTTAATGCGATATGTGCTTATGCAACGCACCTTGAGGATTTACCTGCTATTTTGCCGGCGGTAGAAAAAATTGCACAAAAACATGCCAGTTTGAATATTCTTCCTGAACATTATCCTATTGTTGGAGAAAACTTATTAGCCACCATTGATGAAATGTTTAACCCGGGCAAAGAAGTGCTTGATGCTTGGGGAGCCGCTTACCAAGTTTTGGCTGATGTTTTTATTAATCGGGAAGAGCAAATTTATCAACAAAAAGAACAAGCTTCTGGAGGCTGGCGAGGATTACGCCACTTTAAAGTTAAGCATAAAGTAAAACAAAGTGAGGTTATTACCAGCTTTGAATTAGAGCCTGAAGATGGACAAGCGGTTACACCTTACCGTGCAGGCCAATATTTAAGTATTTATATTCGTGATGAGAAACTTGCAAATCAAGAAATTCGTCAATATTCCTTAACGCAATCGGCAAACAATAAAACCTATCGTATTGCGGTAAAACGTGAAGACAAAGGAATTTTATCTAATTTTCTTCATGACCATATCCAAGAAGGAGACATCTTACAAGTTGCCGCACCAGGGGGCGATTTTTATTTAGATATCTCATCAACAACGCCTGTCACATTAATTTCAGCAGGTGTAGGCTTAACTCCTATGTTAGCGATGTTGCACACCCTCTCTTCTCACCAAGCACAAGTCAATTGGTTACATGCAGCGGAGCATGGTGGCGTGCATGCTTTTAAGGAAGAAATCGCACAAGCAGGAAAGCAAATTGAACAATATCAACAAGCCGTATGGTATCGTCTCCCTCGTACTGAAGATATAATCAATAAAGACTATCAATTTGAAGGGTTGATGGATTTAACCAAGATGCATGAATGGCTATCAATACCTAATATGCAGTTCTATTTCTGTGGTCCATTACCTTTTATGCAATCTGTCGCTAAACAACTTATTACTCTCGGTATTGAAAGCGATAAACTTCATTATGAGTGCTTTGGCCCTCATACTGTTATTAGCCAATAACAGCCAGAATAGGTAAGAGAATAAATTAAATAATAAGGGAAAAGCGCTGATTATTTTACTATTCAGCGCTTTTTATATTGGAAACAACTAACTATTTAATAAGTAACTTTTATTGATGTCGGTATAACATGATATTTAGACGAATAGCGATACCAAATAACACTAATTAAACAGAGTGTATAGCCGAACAACTCGCTACCTTCTTCCACCATATTTTTTACTGTGCGGTTATAGTCTTCACCTAACAATTTCTCCCACAAAATCCCCATACCAAATAAGCGAGAGAACAGTAAAACACTGAGTAAACCCGCCATAAGCATTCCTTGACTAGAATGCGTTATAAAATGGGTTAAGCCATATAATGTTTTTTTCCCTTCTCTGATAGCGATCGCTATACAGACAAATGTTACCGTTAATGCAAACCAAACCCATGAACCATGTGCTAATTGGTCAAAAACACCATCTAACTCACGAATTAAGATACACAAGAAAAAGCCCATAATCAGTGTGTATCCCCCTCTCATTTCTGGCTGTTTATAAGCAGGTATAAAGAAAAGAAGACATATTATAGCCACAATAAGTTCTTGCCCCAGTTCGGTTGCTGAGGTTTCAGAAATACCATTATTCAGCACCAAAATATCGAGGAAAATAAACCCTGTTGTTATTGCCACAATCATGGCGGAAAACAAAAATAAAGCAAAACGCTTTAATAAATAGCTAAGCACGATATTACCCATAGAATAATAAATATTTAAGTTGATGATAATAACTGTCTACAAAAGTTATTGAATAACATTTTGTGCCTTAAAAGGTGAGAATTTTAGTAAAATAAATTGTTTATTATCATCAATAGACTTGTATAAGATATAAATAGCACAATAGGTGAAACATAAAAAAACATTTTATGAACAAAGAAAGG
>NZ_CAWPAV010000093.1:0-13797 GCF_963885725.1 Proteus sp. G4380 | reverse complement strand
AGTCTTCCCTTGTTATTGTGTAGCCAGAATGCCGCAAAACTTCCATGCCTAAGCGAACTGTTGAGAGTACGTTTCGATTTCTGACTGTGTTAGCCTGGAAGTGCTTGTCCCAACCTTGTTTCTGAGCATGAACGCCCGCAAGCCAACATGTTAGTTGAAGCATCAGGGCGATTAGCAGCATGATATCAAAACGCTCTGAGCTGCTCGTTCGGCTATGGCGTAGGCCTAGTCCGTAGGCAGGACTTTTCAAGTCTCGGAAGGTTTCTTCAATCTGCATTCGCTTCGAATAGATATTAACAAGTTGTTTGGGTGTTCGAATTTCAACAGGTAAGTTAGTTGCTAGAACCCATGGCTCCTTTGCCGACGCTGAGTAGATTTTAGGTGACGGGTGGTGACAATGAGTCCGTGTCGAGCGCTGATTTTTTCGGCCTTTAGAGCGAGATTTATACAATAGAATTTGGCATGAGATTGGATTGCTTTTAGTCAGCCTCTTATAGCCTAAAGTCTTTGAGTGACTAGATGACATATCATGTAAGTTGCTGATAGGTTTCCAGTTTTCCGCTCCTAGGTCTGCATATTGTACTTTTCCTCTTACTCGACTTAACCAGTACCAACCCAGCTTCTCAACGGATTTATACCATGGCACTTTAAAGCCAGCATCACTGACAATGAGCGGTGTGGTGTTACTCGGTAGAATGCTCGCAAGGTCGGCTAGAAATTGGTCATGAGCTTTCTTTGAACATTGCTCTGAAAGCGGGAACGCTTTCTCATAAAGAGTAACAGAACGACCGTGTAGTGCGACTGAAGCTCGCAATACCATAAGTCGTTTTTGCTCACGAATATCAGACCAGTCAACAAGTACAATGGGCATCGTATTGCCCGAACAGATAAAGCTAGCATGCCAACGGTATACAGCGAGTCGCTCTTTGTGGAGGTGACGATTACCTAACAATCGGTCGATTCGTTTGATGTTATGTTTTGTTCTCGCTTTGGTTGGCAGGTTACGGCCAAGTTCGGTAAGAGTGAGAGTTTTACAGTCAAGTAATGCGTGGCAAG
This sequence comes from Proteus sp. G4380, assembly GCF_963885725.1. Taxonomy (NCBI): domain Bacteria; kingdom Pseudomonadati; phylum Pseudomonadota; class Gammaproteobacteria; order Enterobacterales; family Morganellaceae; genus Proteus; species Proteus sp. G4380. The sequence goes on along the minus strand of NZ_CAWPAV010000093.1, from coordinate 12,741 downwards.
CCAACGTTAAGCTGTTGAGTCGTTTTAAGTGTAATTCGGGGCAGAATTGGTAAAGAGAGTCGTGTAAAATATCGAGTTCGCACATCTTGTTGTCTGATTATTGATTTTTCGCGAAACCATTTGATCATATGACAAGATGTGTATCCACCTTAACTTAATGATTTTTACCAAAATCATTAGGGGATTCATCAGCACTCTGTACCATGTTTCGCTCTGATCACTTCAATATCATCAAAATCCAGTGCACGTTGTGGACAAGATTCAACACAGACCGGTTTCATACCTTGGGCGACACGCTCATAGCAACCATCACATTTTGACATCAATTTTTTCTTTTCATCAAACTGTGGTGCGCCATAAGGGCAACGTAATTCACAATAACGGCATCCAACACAAACATCTTGATTAACAACCACTAAACCGTCTTCTTCACGTTTATGCATCGCGCCAGTAGGGCAACCTGCCACGCAAGTAGGGTTAGAGCAGTGGTTACAAGAAATTGATAAATAATAACTATAAATATTTTGTGTCCAGATACCGTCTTGTTTTGCCCAGCTACCACCGCCATATTCATAAACACGACGGAATTTAGGGCCTAAATCTAAATCTTTTTCATCCTTGCAACTGACTTGACAGGTTTTACAGCCAGTGCATTTAGTGGAGTCAAAATAAAAACCATATTGCTTCATGAGTTAACTCCTTATGCACGTTTCACTTCAACAAGGTTAGTATGTTGTGGATTTCCTTTAGCAAACGGCGATGGGTGCCAGCTTGTTAATGTATTAATACATCCACCGGTATCTACACCTGTTGTATCAAGTGAACGCCATGCACCTTGTGGTACTGCAATCACACCAGGTAATACACGATCTGTCACTTTGACACGAATATGCAAGCGACCACGTTCGTTATAAATCTCAGCAATATCGCCAGATTTTAATCCACGCTGTGCCGCATCAACGGGGTTTAACCAAAATTGATGGGGAATAGCTTCACGTAACATTGCGACGTTAAAATAGGTAGAGTGGACGTGACCTTTATCGTGGAAGCCCGTCATTTGCAGTGGGAACTTCTCTTTTAAGGTAACGTTTTCAACACCTTCTTCATTTTTACAATATTCTGGAATTGCAGGAATACGATCACCTTCTGGTAAGATCCAACCTTCAGTGTCTTGCATTAATTTCTCAGAATAGATTTCAATTTTACCTGATGCTGTTTTTAGTGGGTTGGCGATAGGATCTTGGCGAAATGCTTCTAATGCCACATAAGCGCTACGAGGAGGAAGTTTTCTATCCACAATCCCCATATCGTTAGTTTCAGCAAAAGAAGGAAGCGCTGGGTTATTTGCTTTTACTTGGTTATAGCAATACTCAATCCACTCTTGGTAGGTTCTACCTTCAGTAAATTTCTCTTTAACACCTAATTTTTCAGCGATATCTGCCAATACATCATAGTTAGGACGATTTTCCCATAACGGCTCAATGGCATTTTGTAAACGCACCATATAATGATACGCACCACTAGCATAAGAGTTATTGATAAGATCGTTAGTTTCCACAGTAGTGACATCAGGCAGTAAAATATCGGCATATTTTGCTGATGGTGTCATGTGGTTATCCCACACTAAAATAAATTCACATTTTGATTCATCTTGCAGTAATTCATGTGTTTTATTGAGATCAGCATGCTGGTTACCAATCACATTACTGGAGTAACACCACATAAATTTAATGCCCGTATCCAGCTTATCTTTATTTCTGACACCGGCATTTTTACTGGTTAACTCTTCACCACGAGCAACCGCTTCAGACCACATAAACGTTGGGATCTGGGTTTTTACTGGATTTGGTATGGCAAAACTTGCGACAGGGTATTCAATGCTACCGCCCCAACATCCGGTATTAGTACCAGGACGACCAATATGACCAGACATTAATGGTAACATCATAATGGCACGGCAAGCTTGTTCACCATTACTGGTACGCTGAATACCCCAGCCTTGGGAGATCCACGCCGCTCTGGCATTACCAATTTCACGTGCCAATTGAATAATACGCGCAACGGAAATTCCGGTTAATTGACTTGCCCACTCAGGGGTTTTAGCAATCCCATCAGGACCATTACCGAGAATATAGTCTTTGTAAGAGCCATTTTCAGGTGCTGAGGCTGGCAGAGTTTGTTTATCCCAACCGATGCAATATTCACGTAAAAATGCCTCATCAGTGATACCCTCTTGGATCATCACATAACCTAACGCAGCCACTAATGCAGCATCAGTACCCGGATAGATAGGGATCCACTCTGCACCTAATGTTGTGACACTATCAGTACGACGCGGGTCGATAATAATTACTTTACTTTTACTCTTATCTAACGCATTCAGTGTTTCATAGAACTGACCACCGCCAGACATACGAGTTTCAGCAAGATTATGACCAAACATCACAACCAAATCTGAGTTTTCGATTTCTGTTAACAGAGATTCCAGCATATCACCATACACATAAGGGACGATGCCGGTTAATTGTGAATAAGAGTAAGTACCGTAGTCACTTAAGAAGCCACCGACTGTACTTAATAGACGTTTACAGGCTGTTCTACCATGTAAATTCGCTCCGGTAGATCCAGTACCATATTGGTAATAAATAGCCTCATTACCATAGGTATCGATAGTATATTTTAGCTTATCAGCGATAATCGAAGTCGCTTCATCCCAAGAGATACGCTCGAATTTACCTTCACCACGTTTACCGACACGTTTCATGGGGTATTTTAAACGGTCTGGATTATAAGTTTTCCAACGAACGGAACGTCCACGTAAGCAAGGACGGATCTGATGAAGACCAAAGGTTGAGTCATCAAACATGGTTTCATTGGAAATACGGCGGATCACGCCATCTTTAACATGAACTTTTAATGGGCAACGACTACCACAGTTCACTAAGCATGCACTGTATTTGATGGTTTCAGACGTCTCATCAGGACGAATACCCTGGGGTGTTTGAGCATTAGCAGAGAAAGGTAATGATACCGTTCCAGCTACAGCAGCAGCGCCAGAAAGAACAGCTGCAGACTGAATGAAGCCACGCCGGCTCATTTCAGTGATAGAAACATTATTTTTAATTTTTGACATTGACATTACCCTAACATTTTTCACAACAAATAAAGTTGTATATCTATGTTAAGTTATTACACCTATACCTATAATGATTTATATCAATATAAAAAATGTTAATAAGGTTATCTAAAAAAATAATTATTAAACAATTGGTTACATTTTGCGGTTAATACCACTTTAGTGGTAAATAAAATATCAAATATATAGGTGGAAACAGTGATTCGATATATAAAAAATAACATATCGATTTTAAAAAAATAGGCTAAAACAAGATTGTTAATATGATAACAAAGTCGTTAGTTATAAATATTTGTTAATTTATTTAATAGAAAAAGGGAGAATTAATCTCCCTTTTAAATAATGAACGCTAGGGCTATGGTGTGTCGATATTGGTAGGGAATTTTAATGCTCTGACATCGCTACCTGTTGGTGATTGGTGTATTCGTAAACCAAACTGAGGAAGAATAGCGAATATATGATCAAAAATATCGGACTGAATAGCTTCATACTCTACCCACACGGTTGTATTGGTAAAGGCATAAATTTCGATAGGTAACCCTTCAGAGGTTGGGGCAAGCTGTCTTACCATAATGGTCATCTGTTTATGGATCTTCGGATGATTTTTTAGATAAGCTTCCACGTAAGCGCGAAATGTACCGACATTCGTCATACCACGTTGATTAAGTGGCATTTGATGCTCATGACAAAGGCTAGCGTTATAGCTGGAGATTTCACCTACTTTGCTTTTTATATAAGGTTCAAGAAGCTGTGCCTTTTCTAATTTATCAATATTCTCTTGATCTAAAAAGTAAATACTATTGATATCAAGAGATAAACTGCGCTTAATTCGACGCCCACCTGATTGTGTCATCGCTTGCCAGTTTTTAAACGAATCAGAAATTAAAGAATAAGTAGGAATGGTCGTAACGGTATTATCCCAATTACGTACTTTTACTGTGGTGAGGCTAATATCCACTACGGCACCATCAGCACCATATTTAGGCATTTCTAACCAATCACCCAAGCTAATCATATTATTGGCGGAGAGTTGAATACCGGCAACAAGTCCCATAATTGGATCTTTAAACACCAACATCAACACCGCAGTCATGGCACCTAAACCACTTAATAAAATAAGCGGTGATTTACCGATCAGTAATGAAACAATCATGATACCAATCAGCACGCTGGCAACTAATTTTAAACTTTGGAAAATACCTCTAAGGGGTAATCGGCCAAAAGAAGGGGAATTTCTCATGATCTGCAAACAGAGATCCATAATTGAGAAAATCATCAATAAACCGAAAAGTAAACACCATGCTTGAGCTGTGGTGGTTAATATCTCCTGTGTCTTACCGGGTCCCATCCATAATAAGGCTTGGATATTAATGACTACACCTTGGATAAGAAAGGCAAATCGACTGAATAACTTATTAATTTCAAAAGAGAGTTGCCACTTTTGATCGTATTTACTGATAGCTTTTGAAAGCTTAGGGAGCACAAGTTTGTGCAAAATAAAGTGGAGAACAAGAGCAACAACAAAAATGATCAATAAAACAAGTAACAGAGAAGTGATTTGAGCGTACTCTTCATTAAACTGACGTATCCATGTAAGCAGTTGCTGCTGCATAAACTATCCTCATCATAAAAGGTGATTTAATACTAGGGTACAAGAAGAGGGATTTTAGTTCAAACAAGTGAAATTTTTGTTACTAAAGATGCGCGAAGAGTAAGATAAGAAAAAATCAAAGGGATAGAAAATAAAAGCCAGATAGTGCCTCTTGCGATATAGAGTGCATTTTCTGGCTTTATGCTTAGTTATTCTTTTTAATACAAAGAATTACAATAAACGAGTTGAAGATAATTTAACAACAACTTGGTGCAGATGAGTAATAAAAGAAGTCATTGATTTCATATTAAGTATCCTATTAATAAAATGTGATTCTCGTCACAAATATTTTCTGATATTGATTCTAATCACATTTTCATAACAGTCAACAGCTTTATACAAAAATATTTTAAATTTTAAATTATTTTTTATATTGAAGGCATTTTTTGTTGGTGGCTATAGCTTAAGATCCTGTAAAATTATATCTATCTTATTGTTTAGTAATTATTTTTATTTTTCCCTATCAGCAATACTCAGTTGACTTTTTTCTATTGTGATTTTCACTGCATTTTTTTTCTTTAAGCTGAACATGGAACTTAGCAAAGAAAGGAAATGACGCGATGACTATCGAAACAAAAGAAGAACGTTTACAAAAAATCTTAACAGCTGAAAACTGCAAGGATACCGCAAAAACACCACCTAAGCCTGTTCATCCTCAAGCTGATGAGCCTGATACAGATCCCGATAAAAATACAGTTACAGAGATTAAATATAATCAAATAAAATCTTCGCCAGATGAGCCTGGTAACGAAGTAAAAATGAACGGGATAATTAGCTATGAAGTAGAGGTAAAAGATAGTGATTTACGTTTGGCTCAATGGAGTACAAATCCTAAAGGAATTTTAATTTTACCCAACAACAAAGATGTTTATACCACTATCGTTGATGACCATAAAACGAAGATCTCTTTAACTGGCAATCGTAGTGGAGTGGCTTCATTACAGTTGATTCTAAGAGATGAAGATAATGAAGATAATGCCTATTATGCCCCGCCGTTGCAAATTCGAGTGACACCCGCGATCCCTAATACCGATTGCTCAGCGGCTAATTGTGAGAGGTTTGATGATTTACTGACAATCAACTCTGAATCTATGCAATGGCCGAGCAAATGGGAAGAGGTATCTAAAAGCTTTGTGGTACACCTTCAAAGTCAAGAAGGTGAAGATATGCAAAACAAGGAGGTCACATTAGTTTACGATAAAGACAACAGCACACTACTTACTCAGCCTGAAATTTATAATTCCGAAGGTGAGTTAAGCAATATTTCAAAAACCAATAAATATGGTATTGCAAACTTTAAAGTTAGATTTAAAGGTACCGAGCCAAAGCAGATTGCTGTTTTTTATGCTGAATCAGAAAACAGTGAAGATATAGATAACCCACTCAAATCAAGAAACTATTATGTTGAAATGACGACAGAGAAGTTGCCGTCTCCTAAGGTTCCTGCAACGCTAAATGGTATTCTAAGCTATCATAGTGAAAATTACTGTGTAAATGCGAACCTAATTTTAGGTCGTGATATTAGTGAAAGTACACAAGTAGGGTTCTATTTTAATGATCAACTTAAAATGTTGCCCTGTACTGATAAATCAGCGGTATCGGTCAGGTTAGAGAATCAAGCCTTAACGAATGGCGTTCATTATATCTCTTTCTTCACTGTGGATATTTTTAACAATATTTGTTTTTCACGCCGTGAACGTATTATTGTGGATAATTCCTTAACTGGGGAATGCGGTAAACAAATTAAAAATATTGCACCGAAGCCTTGTATTAGCGTCACTATTCCGCAAATTTGCGATCGTTATTTTAATTCTGTCAATATTCGGCTTGTGCCTTCTTTATGCTTACAAATTAAAAACCGTGTTGCAAAATTGGATATCCAAAAAATGGTTATAATCTTTAATGGATATACTAAAGTCAATAGCAGTGAGCGGACATTGGTTTATCGTTCTACATTAGAAATTTATGCCGATGATCCTCGTTTAGGTGATTTCCTGCAAGATACTACACCAAGCAATGAGCCGATAAGTATGATTGAAATATCAGAGCCTGCATTAGAAAGTATTTTGGCGGATGCATTGCCAAATATCGAAGTGGGACAATTAGGTATTCAGGTGATGGTATTTGAGAAAAATGGCAACTGTTACTTATGTGGTGAAAATATGTATACCGTTTCTCTACGCTTACCTTGTGCTTAATATACAACTTTTTTGCTTACGATTTAGAGCCACATTGTGTGGCTCTAAATTTAAATAACAAATTAAACGTAAGACATCATTAACGAGTCATCCGCTTGATGGCACTGGCTATTGATAGAATAGTAATAGAACTTAAAATAAGTTGTATACCAATCAATGCCATCACCAGTGTTATAGAAGTTTCAGGGCCAAAAGCTAGTAAGAAATAGGCTAAAACAAGATCTAAAAAGCCCACTAAAATATTAAACCAGCCATAAAAGCTATCTTTAATTTGCTTAAAGCCGAGGACTAAGCGGAGTATTCCTGCAAAGATAAATAAATAACCGATAATAAATGCAAGGCTTAACATGCCGTTTAAAGGATCGGTAATAAAAATATAACCTAAAAATAGATAGATAAAACCAGCAAGTAAAGTAATTAACATCGACCAACCAGAAGAGATCCGGCTATTAAAGGCCGCCATTATGCTGGTTATTGCACAAGCAAAAAACACCACACCGAGGAAAACACTGACCACGACCCCTGAAGAAAAAGGGTTAATAATACAGATAATACCCGCAAGTAATCCCAGCATGGCAATGATACTCATTAAAGTACACTGCTTTTTAACGAGTTTCTCTGTTAGCTGAGATAAATTATTTTTATTAATGTCTAACATAACAACCTCTTAATTTGTAATCCTTATCGCAAATTATAGCAATTTTTAGCTATATAACAGGAATTCTTTAAAGAAAAAGGCCATTAAAGATTTGTATTAGAAAGTCAGTAGCATTTGAAATAGTAATGTGAAAGAGTAGTGTGGTAAAAAGTTATCAAGGTTAATAGAATTTATCACGGAGGTAAAATGTCTGAGATTGTGTATTTAAATAACCAATTTGTACCTAAAGAACAAGCTAATATCTCTGTTTTTGATCGAGGTTTCTTATTTGCTGATGCCGTTTATGAAGTTACCGCCGTTATTAACGGACAATTAATTGATTTTGAAGGACATTTTCAACGTTTACAGCGCTCTTGCAAAGCATTATCAATGCCTTTTTCATTAACCAAAGAGCAATTAAAAGAGATCCACGGGCAATTGATAGATAAGAACCATCTGCATGAAGGACTTATCTATTTACAAGTCACTCGTGGCGCCGATTCATCACGTTTTTTTGATTTCCCGTCTTCATCAGTCGCTCCTACATTGGTGCTATTTGTTCAACACTCAACGGTGGTAAATCATCCTAATGCAAGCAAAGGAATTTCTGTCGTAAGTGTTGAGGATATTCGTTGGCAACGCTGTGATATTAAAACGGTGGCATTACTTGCTGCATGTTTAGCAAAACATCATGCGCATCAGCAAGGTGCTGATGATGCTATTTTTATCAAAGAGGGTTATATCACCGAAGGAAGTTCAAGCAATTTCTTTATTGTTAATCAGCAAGATGAAATTATCACTCGCCCATTAAGCCAAGATATTTTACCGGGGATCACGCGACAAGCGATTATTCAGTTAGCCAAAGAGCAAAAACTCACCATCATTGAGCGTTTATTTACACTCGAAGAAGCGAAACAAGCCAAAGAGGCTTTTATTAGTTCAGCGACGACCTTAATTTGGCCGGTGATCTCCATTGATAATGAAAAAATAAATCAAGGTAAGGTAGGGGCGTTATCACAACGCTTAAGAGAGATTTATCTTGAGAAAGCCGGTGTTAAACCATAGTAAATTTTTATCGCACTGATTTTGACTTTATCCGAAAAATCAGTGCGATAATACCATTGTCACTAATTGTGATGTTCAATGATCATGACAGCGGTAGTATCTGGCTCTAATGCACGTAGCACATGAGTAACGTCACCAGGGTAACAAATATAGTCACCGGGAGATAACTCTTGTTGATTATCTAAAGTACCGACAATGGCACGACCACTAATTATAAGAATATGTTCTGTGACATTTTTACTATGAGGATCTGACACTCTATCTTTACCCGGTTGAGCAATAACCGTATAAATATCGCGCTTCGCGCCATTGGGGCAAGATGACAATAAAAAGGCATGGTAATAGGCCTTTTCTGCACTAATTTTAAATCCATCACCTTTGCGGATCACTTTAACTTCTGGTTTAGGTGAGGAAATCAGTTGTGAAAACGGAATATTGAGTGCGACGCAAATAGCCCATAAAGTTTCGATACTTGGATTACCTTGTCCCGCTTCTAATTGGGATAACGTTGACTTTGCGATCCCCGCTCGCCTTGCGATTTCTGCAAGTGAAAGACCTGCTTTTTTTCTTTCTCTAGCAATAGATTGAGAAATAATTTCAATGGGTGCCGAAGGTGATGACATCATAGTTTCCTTCAAAAATCAGCTTGCAAAAAAATACATCGTTCAACATAATGAACAAATCGTTCAATAAATAATACGTTTTTTATGCATATTAACAGTCGTCTAGATAATAACGTACTTAGAGATATTCTGCTTGTTTCATTAGCGGATGGGATCGTTGGAATATCTTATGGTGCTTTAGCACATACTCAAGGTTTCGATTTTTGGGTACCTCTTTCGTTATCGATTTTTGTTTTAGCAGGAGCTTCTGAATTTCTATTTATCGGAGTGGTTGCGATGGGAGGAAGCGCCATCTATGCGGCACTCGCTGGCTTAATGGTCAATGCAAGGCACATCCCTTTTAGTATGGCGGTGAAAGAATTACCCGGAAAAGGGATTAAATCACTATTAGGCTTTCATGTATTAAATGATGAAAGTGTGGTTTTTGGGTTATCTCAATCGACTGCTGAGCAAAATAGATTAGCATTTTGGGCTTGTGGATTAGGCATTTTACTGATGTGGCCGTTAGGTACTATGCTAGGTGTTTATTTAGGCTCTTTTATTGTTGATATAAAAATGCTTGGTTTAGATGCGATGTTCCCAGCGATTATTTTGGCACTAAGTTTACCGGCATTGAAAAATAAATTAACACGAAAAGCCGCTATTATTGGTAGTGTGATTGCCTTAGCAACGACACTGTTTCTCCCTGCGGGAATACCGGTTTTATTATCCTTGTTAGGCGTTTTATTTGTGGTGAGAAAAATATGATCTCAACAACTTCACTTATCGCAGGTATCGCTATTTTAGCCGTAGGAACTTATGCCATGCGCATCTCCGGTATCTTATTAAATAATAAAACGGGGATGTCTGAGCGGGTCAAAGAAATGTTTTCACTTTCAGCAATCGTGATCTTATTTTCGGTTGCAATGACATCTACTTTCTTTGATGGTGACCAACTCGCTGATATTGCCAAGATTATTGGTGTGGGTGTTGCGGGCGTTTTAACCTGGAAAAAGAAACCTTTTATTTTGGTGGTATTAAGTGCTGCTATTATTACCGCGATGCTACGTTGGATAGCCACTTTGTGGGGATAAGCATAACTAATAGTTTTAACTAAAATTATAGGAGGCAAAGGCCTCCTATAATATATTTACTCATTATCTAGTGGTTTAATTTTTAACGGTAAGGTAATAATAAAACCAATACCTTTATTGTGTAGCCCTTCAGTAATGGAAATGGTTGCTTGAATTTTTTCAGCGAGATTTTGTGCAATAGATAAGCCTAAACCACTGCCCGTCCCTTGTGATCCCGGAACACGATAAAAACGGGAAAATAGTGAGCTAATATACTCTGGTGCAATTCCAGGTCCATTATCACGCAAAATAATATTGAGATGATGGGTATCTTTATGTTCAATAGTCACTTCGACTTGACTATTATTGGGGCAATATTTGATTGCATTATCCAATAAGTTATTAAAAATAGACAGTAGTGCTTGTTTATCTGTTTCTATTTTAAGTGACATACCTTCATTTAAAGATAGCTCAATATTTTTTGTTAAGGCATAAGGCACGCGCTGAGCAATAGCATTACCAATAATATTATAAACATCAAAGGATTCTATTTTTATAGGGAAATCATCACACTCTAATCTTGCTAAATCAATAAGCTGGTGGGAAAGTGCGGCGGCTCTATCCAGAGATTGTTTCATATCTTCAATAATTTCTTCTCGCTCCTGCTTTTCATCGACTAAAGAGAGAATGTGCAATTGGGCAATCACTGCGGCAATCGGGGTTCTTAGCTCATGAGCCGCATCAGCCATAAATTGTTTTTCTCTAATATTAGCCGCATCTATTCTTGCCATTAATTGGTTAAGCTCTTTAAAGATAGGGCGGATCTCTTTAAATTGTTGTCCGACATTAATTGGCGTTAAATTGCGAGGTTTTCGGTTAGAAATCAGCTCTGCGGCTTGTCTTAAAGGGCGCAAACTAAAATAAGCAGTAATTAAGATAGCCAAGATCACCGTCGCTAAAATAAATAGGAAGGGCACAAAAGTACCGGAAATAGGGTTACCAATGACATGTCCTCTATCTTCGACGGATTCACCAATAAAAACTTTAATTTTATGTTGTTTTCCCCAACTATAAGATAAATACCATTTCTCCCCAGCCACAGAGATTTTTTCAGAGGCAAGCGACAGTACCCGTTTAGGCAGAGAAAGTTCCGGTCTATTGGTATAAATCAGATCATTGTCTTTATTTAAGACAATAAACCAAGGTAAATAGTGTAAATCATCATCCTCACCATTAAGCATGGTATCGATATACATGTTTTGTAAATGGTGAGCTATCTGTTTTACTGTCTCGGGTTGAGAGGAAACCGTTTCGAGTGTATTAGCAAATCCTTCAGCAATAATTTCTTGTTGCTTATTGTAGATAGTTTCAAAGTCAGCAAGATAATCAAATTCTATCCAAGCTAACCAAACGCCCCATAGCATCACGATAGATATCGTTTGTAGAAAGATAGTATAAATAAAGAAAGAGCGGATCTTCATTTAGTTCACTTCTTTTTTTAAGAGATAACCGATACCGCGAACCGTAATAATACGCTCTTTGCCTATTTTACGGCGTAAGTTGTGCATATGAACTTCAAGTGAGTTACTTTCAATTTTGTCATCTAAGCCAAATAAGCGTTGTTCTAAATCAGATTTACGTACTACATTATCTGTATTGCGCATCAGCTCATATAATAGCTGGTACTCTTTACCTGATAATAACAATAGTTCACCATTTAAAGTGACTTGATGATTCGAGGGATTAAGCTGTAAATCACCAATAGACCAAATCTGTGAAGAGAAACCGGCCATACGGCGACTTACGGCTTTTACACGAGAAATTAATTCAGGCATAGCAAAAGGTTTTGGTAAGAAATCGTCGGCACCTGAATCTAATGTTTGTACTAAGTTATCTATTTGAGTACGAGCCGTCAAAATAATAATGGGTATTTTTTCACCACTTTTTCTTAGTGCGATAAGTTCATCTTGACCATCACCATCAGGAAGACCTAGATCAAGCAACATTAAATCAAAGGCTTTTTGGTTTAATTGAACACGTGCATCCGCAAGCAATCTTACCCAGCAGGGCTGAAAACCAGCAATTTCTAAACCACGACAGAGCGCCTTTCCCAATTGCAGATCGTCTTCAACTAATAAAATATTCATAATAACACCTATCAAAATATGCTTTAAGAAAGTATAAAAGGCAAATAAAGTTTGAGCAATATAATAAAAGATAAAGCTAAGTGTGATTAATCAACTCTTAATATTAGATAATATATTATTAAATATGTATTTTTACTGAAAGTAAGGTGTTTAAGTAATAAAATAATCACTTTCTACATGAATCTTTTGTAGAGGTGATAAATAAATACTTGCTTTTATGATGATGATGACA
>NZ_CAWPAV010000092.1:0-10762 GCF_963885725.1 Proteus sp. G4380 | reverse complement strand
GATTAATTCATTATTATTTTATTACGGCGATTTTTTACTCTCTTTTTATTTATTCGCTTTCCTTTCATCTTGTTATGTTTTATTTCTCTTTAACCATTTTCCCTTGTTAATTTTGTTAATACGTCTTTACTCGCATTTAGTGTTTAGCTGTCGATTTGATGAGATTATATTAAGTTTTCTTTGTATGTTTCACAACAATTAAAGTATTACAAAGTATAACACGTAGAGTGAGTATCTTTACAAAAACGTTGAAAATGGATAATTTAAATATATGTCTAGAATATAAAACCAGAAACTAATTAATTTAAAGAATATAAATTCATTAATTAACATTTACTTGATAAACAACTGTTAACCGAATAATAAAGAAAAGCTAATAATAAAGTAAAAATAGGCAAAATTTAGGGGGATTGTAACACCTTTGTAATACTTTCCTGTTTTTTTCACCCTTTTTATGTACAAAAAATAACCAATAATAAGATTTTTATGATGTCCTTCACAAAAAATCTCTTTGTAGAAGTCCTTCAGCCTATTTTACATCAACTTTTCATTAACCCACTATTGCTCTGATAGACATTCTTATTTCTGATAATATAATCAAAATTTGGTTTAAATCTGCTATAAAGGGGATGGTATGGGTATTGTTAGCTGGATCATGGCCGGTATTTTTATTGGGCTTGTTTTAGGTGCTGTACTAAAAATGATAAATAAAAACAAAAAGTAACGCGATAAAACAATCATCCATTTATGTTATGGCTGATTTATTTTGTTCTCTTTTCTTTCACCTTACTCGTTATGTTGATCATAAAATGAAAAAACATCTCCTAAAATATCTCCTCATTCCTGTTGCACTACTTACGCTCAATGCCTGTAGTCAACGAGCAACGGTAACGCCAACGTTACCCGCTAAGTTTAATCAACATAATGTGCCTGAATTGTCACAATGGCCAACCACCTTATCACCAAAGGCGAATAATAGTCGGGAGATTTTTGATAAGTATGCTCAGCAGATTTATCAAAAGAGTAACCCTCAAGGGATGGTGATTGTCATGATTAACAATACGCAATCTCTTAATCGTGCTTTTGGTACTACAAGCCCCGATAGCCGTCAAACCCCGTCAATGAACTCATTAATACGTATTGCTTCTATTACTAAATTAATGACGAGTGAAGTGATGTTAAAATTACAAGATGATGGCAAGTTGTTGGTTACTGATCCTCTGCAAAAATATAGTTATTATGGTGTCGATATTCCATTAGTGAACAATCAATCTCCTATTCGTCTTTATCATTTAGCTACCCATACCAGTGGTTTTCCTCGTGAACAACCCGGCGGAAAATGGGGTAGACCGGTTTTTATTTGGCCAACCCATGGCGATCGCTGGAACTGGCTAAAAAAAGCCTCTTTAACAACACCGGCGGGACAATCTGCCTCTTATTCTAATCTGGCTTATGATTTATTAGCAGATGCATTAGTGAAAGCCTCTGGTAAAAACTATCCTCAACTATTAAAACAGTATGTGACACAACCTGCGGGAATGCGTGATACCACGTTAACGCCAAGTAGCACACAATGTCAGCGATTATTAATTGGTTATAGACCCAGCCCTTGTTCTGAGACTATCGCCGCCGCCGGAAGTGGGGGTGTTTATTCTACGCCTGCAGATATGCAACGTTGGATGCAAGGCTTTTTAAACTCAAATAATACGATGAGAAAAGCGACGGCCAGTAAAGAGCAGTCTATTTATTTTCCGCGCCAACGACTATCTTCTATTGAAGGGATGGATGTTGCAGGGCGAGCGGATGGCATTGGCTTAGGATGGGTTTATATGGCGCCTGCCAATGGTGTGCCTGCTATTTACCAAAAAACCGGTGGTGGCGGTGGTTTTAATACCTATATGGCAACCATTCCTGAATTAAATATCGGTGTTTTTGTTGTCATCACCCGTAAAGCTAATGGCACCAAGTTTAGTGAAGTGACTCGAGGTACAAATGCCCTTGTGCGTGCTTTAGCACAAAGTTTTTAAACGAAATAATCAACTTATAGACCGATAAAAAAGCGCCTTGATTGTTGAAGGCGCTTTTTCTTTAAGCATTGTTAATCGTTAATACTACTTAGCGATTACGCCTCATTAATAACCATAAACTTAATACTAAAAAGAGCATACCAGGAACTAAGGCGGCCACTACGGCAGGAATGCCATATACCAAACTTAATCGGCCTGAAACTTCATTCACAATATAGAACAGAAAACCAAAGGCTATTCCTGTTACCACACGCAGCCCCATAGGTACAGTACGTAATGGGCCAAAAATAAATGACAGCGCCATTAGCATCATCACCGCAACAGAAATAGGCGCAAAGATTTTTTTCCAGAAGTTCAGCTCATAATTGGCTGATTCTTGCCCACTCTGTTTGAGGTATTTTACATATTGATATAAGCCACTTATGGATAAGGCATCTGGATCTAATGCCACAACACTCAGTTTTTCAGGTGTTAGGCGAGTCTGCCACTCTAAAGATACCTGTTTTTTACCCGTGATTTTTTGTGGCGAAGTAAGATCAGATTGCTCAACTTGTTTCAGTAACCACACTTTTTTATCTGGATCATAAGTGGCACTGGATGCATAACGCACAGTTTCAAGTTTTCGATTATTATCGAAATTATACAGCGTAATGCCTTGCATCTCATTTTGGCTTTTAATACGGTTAATATAGATAAATTGATTACCATCTTTAGCCCACATTCCACGGTTAGTGGACACTAAAGAGTTACCCATGATCTTTTCTGCACGGTAATTACGTGCATATTGTTCACCTTGCGGTGCCCCCCACTCGCCAATTAATACCGTTAACAGTACTAATGGGATCGCGGTTTTCATCACGGAGCCGGCAATTTGCAAACGAGTAAAACCCGATGCCTGCATCACCACCAGCTCACTACGTGTCGCTAATGCCCCTAGCCCTAATAAAGCCCCTAATAAGGCCGCCATCGGAAAGAAGATTTGCACATCTTTGAGGATATTTAAAACCGCATAAATCCCCGCATCTAAGGTCGTAAAATCACCTTGCCCTACTTTGCGCAGCTGATCGACGAATTTGATAATGCCAGACAGTGATACCAGTAAAAATAGCGTCATCAAAATCGATTGCAAAATCGTACGCCCGATATATTTATCTAATACACCAAACATCAGGCAACTCCTTTCTTAAAGCGAGCACGTAGTTTGCGCATTGGTAAGGTATCCCACGCATTCAATAACAGCGCTAAAGCAAAATAAATCCCATTCACTGTCCACATAGCAATAAGTGGGTCAACCTTTCCTTTTTCACCGCTTGAACGCAAGGAGCTTTGTAATAGGAAAAACACCAAATAAAGCAACATCGCCGGCAACATACTTAACACTCGCCCTTGACGTGGGTTGACTTCACTTAACGGCACAACCATTAACGCCATGATCACCACAGAGAAAATTAAGGTTAAACGCCAATGAAATTCAGCGATAGACTCAGGCTCTGTTGAGTGCCACAACTCATTCATGGTTTTTTGTTCGACGCGATTACGGCTAATAGTAGACTCTCGATGGCCTATCACCGCTTGGTAATCGGTAAAATCAGTAATACGAAAATCGCGTAGTACCGCCGTACCTTCATACCGCGTACCCTCGCTAAGTACCACGACTTGGTTACCGTTTGGTAGCTCTTTGGTATACCCTTTATCCGCCACCACAACAGATGGGCGTTGGTTTTGTGTTGGACGCAATTGAGCCAAGAAAACATCTTGGAATTGGTTGCCCTTTACGCTACCGAGATAAAGCACCATATTACGGTCACTGGACATTTTAAATTGCCCTTCCATTAATGCCGCTAAGCTTGGATTGGCTTTTGCATCTTCCAGCACTTGCTCTTGATGTACAGACGACCATGGTATCAACCACACCACATTCCCTGCCGCCAAGACGCTAGTAAGTAATGACAACAATAGTGCTGCTTGCACTAATGCTTTTTTACCTATTCCACAGGCATTCATGACGGTTATCTCACTTTCAACATAAAGTTTGCTGTAAGTCATCAGAAGACCAAGAAAAAGGCTTAATGGTAGAATAAGCTGTGCCATCTCGGGGATCCCCAGCCACAGCAGAGAAACCACAAGGTTTGTAGGAATATTACCTTCTACAGCAGCCCCTAAAATTTCAACCAGCTTTTGGCTAAAGAAGATAAGCATCAAGATAAATAAGATGGCTATCTGACTTTTAAGGGTTTCCCGAGCTAAATATCGAATTATAATCACGCTAGTTATGCCTGTGAAAACTTGTCTTTTTGCAGGAAAATCGCTAACTTCGTTGTATATCTATCATTTGTGCATCTCAGTTAGACATTCTTGCAGCCCAAATGATATCAAAACATGCTATAAACAGGTTCCCAATCAGAACAAGCTTATAAGTTAGCTAAATTAGTTGTGTTCAATTAATGCATTTAGCTTAACATAAAAAGTAAACTTTCTATGGGGTAGATTAATGCGGATCACTATTCTAAACGATACTTTCCGTTTTTGTCTTTAATATTCAGGAGAACGCATGGAGTTTAATGTAAAAAGCGGCAGCCCAGAGAAACAACGCAGCGCTTGTATTATCGTGGGGGTGTTTGAGCCTCGTCGTTTATCTCCGATAGCGGAGCAACTTGATAAAATCAGCGATGGTTACATCAGCGCCTTATTACGCCGTGGTGAACTGGAAGGTAAAGTCGGCCAGTCATTGCTGCTGCACCATGTGCCAAATGTTCTCTCTGAGCGCGTTTTGCTGATTGGTTGTGGTAAAGAGCGTGAATTGGATGAACGTCAGTACAAACAAATTATTCAGAAAACAATTAACACGCTCAATGAAACAGGGTCAATGGAAGCAGTTTGTTTTCTGACTGAGCTACATGTTAAAGGCCGTAATAATTACTGGAAAGTACGTCAAGCGGTTGAGACTGCAAAAGACTGCCTCTATACCTTTGATCAACTGAAAAGTAATAAAACCGAATTACGTCGTCCATTACGTAAAATGGTCTTTAATGTCCCTACTCGACGTGAATTACCAAGCGGTGAACGTGCTATTGCCCACGGCTTAGCTATTGCATCAGGGATCAAAGCCTGTAAAGATTTAGCTAATATGCCACCTAATATCTGTAATGCGGCATACTTAGCCTCTCAAGCTCGCCAACTCGCTGACTCATCCGCGAATGTCTCTACCCGAGTCATTGGTGAAGAGCAGATGAAAGAGCTAAATATGAATGCCTATTTAGCGGTCGGTCAAGGTTCACAAAATGAATCTTTAATGTCGATTATTGAATATAAAGGTAATCAAGATCCTGAATCCCGTCCAATTGTATTGGTTGGTAAAGGGCTCACCTTTGATTCTGGTGGTATTTCAATTAAACCTGCTGATGGCATGGATGAAATGAAATACGACATGTGTGGTGCAGCAACAGTATATGGTGTGATGCGCGTCGTTGCTGAGTTACAACTACCTATTAATGTCATCGGTGTATTGGCTGGCTGTGAAAATATGCCGGGTGGTAAAGCCTATCGTCCTGGTGATATTCTTACTACTATGTCAGGCCAGACTGTTGAGGTATTAAATACGGATGCTGAAGGTCGCTTAGTGCTGTGTGATACATTAACCTACGTTGAGCGCTTTGAGCCTGAGTTAGTGATTGATATCGCCACATTAACAGGGGCTTGTATGGTGGCATTAGGTCATCATTATAGTGGATTAATGTCTAACCATAACCCATTAGCCCATGAATTAATGAATGCTTCAGAGCAAGCGGGCGATCGCGCATGGCGTTTACCTTTAGGCGAAGAGTTCTATGAGCAAATTGAATCTAATTTTGCCGATCTTGCCAATACGGGTGGACGTTTAGGGGGAGCCATTACCGCAGGTTGTTTCTTAGCGCGCTTTGCAAGCAAATATAACTGGGCACATTTAGATATCGCAGGTACGGCATGGCGCTCTGGTAAAGCGAAAGGTGCTACGGGTCGCCCAGTATCTTTACTGTCGCAGTTCTTATTAAACCGCGCAGGTTTGAATAGCGACGAGTAATACCGCATAATTATTAAGGTAAATAGAGCAGACTCATAGAAGGGTATTGCAATGCAATACCCTTCTATTATCGGGATATCATGAAAAACGCCACGTTTTATTTAATGGAACATCCATCAATACATCAAGATTTACAAGCCCATGAATGGCTTGCTTGTCAACTTGCCGCAGAACATTGGCGTTTAGGCAAACGGGTTTTGCTCGTCTGTGATTCACAGCCACAAGCTGAATTGTTGGATGAAGCACTATGGGCAAGAGAGCCACATCAATTTGTGCCTCATAACCTAGCAGGTGAAGGGCCTCGTTATGGTGCACCTGTTGAATTATGTTGGCCGGGCAAACGGGGTAATGCCCCGCGTGATCTCCTGATTAATTTGCAGTCACAATTTGCAGACTTTGCCACAGCTTTCCATGAAGTGATAGACTTCGTACCTATCGATGAACAATTAAAACAGTTGGCGCGAGAACGATATAAAATTTATCGTAGCGTCGGCTTTACTTTGACAATGGCTACGCCGCCAACCTATTGAATACGTAAAGAATATGGAAAATAAATCCGCACCGAAAGAGCCATCGCTCGATACAACTTATAATCCGACAGAGATTGAACAACCTCTGTATCAACATTGGGAAAAAAATGGCTACTTTAAAGCCAATGGTGATACATCCAAAGAAAGCTTTTGTATTGTGATCCCACCACCTAATGTGACAGGTAGCTTGCACATGGGTCATGCTTTCCAACAAACCATCATGGACACCATGATCCGCTATCAACGTATGCAGGGTAAAAATACCTTGTGGCAAGCGGGTACTGACCATGCAGGTATCGCAACACAGATGGTTGTTGAGCGTAAGATTGCTGCTGAAGAAGGTAAAAACCGCCATGATTATGGCCGTGATGCTTTCATCGATAAAATTTGGGAGTGGAAAGCAGAGTCCGGCGGTAATATCTCTAACCAAATGCGCCGTTTAGGTAACTCCGTAGATTGGGATCGCGAACGCTTTACCATGGATGAAGGTTTATCTAAAGCAGTAAAAGAAGCCTTCGTTCGTTTACACAAAGAAGATCTTATCTATCGTGGCAAACGTCTTGTTAACTGGGATCCTAAATTACACACTGCCATTTCCGATCTCGAAGTTGAAAACCGCGAAGTAAAAGGCTCAATGTGGCATCTGCGTTATCCATTAGCTGATGGCGTTAAAACGGCAGAGGGTAAAGATTATCTGATTGTTGCCACGACTCGTCCTGAAACACTGTTAGGTGATACTGGCGTTGCGGTTAACCCAGAAGATCCACGTTATAAAGATCTGATTGGTAAAGAGGTTATTCTACCTTTAATGAACCGTCGTATTCCTATTTTAGCGGATGAACACGCGGATATGGAAAAAGGCACCGGTTGTGTAAAAATCACCCCTGCCCATGACTTTAATGACTATGAAGTAGGTCGTCGCCATCAACTACCGATGATTAATATCATGGATTTTGATGGCAACATTCGTGTTAGCGCAGAAGTATTAGACACTAACGGTGTTGAATCTGATGTATATAGCACAGAGATCCCAGAAGCCTACCAAGGTATGGAACGTTTTGCAGCACGTAAAGCTATTGTTGCTGAATTTGAACGTTTAGGATTATTAGAAGAGATCAAACCTCACGATTTAACGGTACCTTACGGTGATCGTGGTGGTGTGGTTATTGAACCTTTATTAACTGACCAATGGTATGTCCGTGCGGCACCTTTAGCGAAACCTGCGGTAGAAGCGGTTAAAAATGGCGATATTCAATTTGTACCTAAACAGTACGAAAACATGTACTTCTCTTGGATGAATGATATTCAAGATTGGTGTATTTCTCGTCAACTGTGGTGGGGTCATCGTATCCCGGCTTGGTATGATAAAGAAGGTAATGTTTATGTCGGTCGTGACGAAGAAGAAGTGCGTCGTGAAAATAACATTGCTGCCGATGTAGCATTACGCCAAGATGAAGACGTACTCGATACGTGGTTCTCTTCTGCACTGTGGACATTCTCAACCTTAGGCTGGCCAGAAAACACCGAAGCACTGAAAACATTCCATCCAACGAATGTATTAGTGAGCGGTTTCGATATTATCTTCTTCTGGATTGCCCGCATGATCATGATGACCATGCACTTTATTAAAGATGATGAAGGTAAACCACAGGTTCCATTTAAAACCGTTTATATGACAGGCCTTATCCGTGATGAAGAAGGTCAGAAAATGTCAAAATCTAAAGGTAACGTACTTGATCCTTTAGATATGATTGACGGTATCACATTAGATAAACTGTTAGAAAAACGCACTGGTAATATGATGCAGCCACAAATGGCTGAGCGTATTGCTAAACGCACCAAAAAAGAGTTCCCAGAAGGTATTGAAGCACATGGTACTGATGCTCTGCGCTTTACTTTAGCGGCATTAGCTTCTACAGGGCGTGATATTAACTGGGATATGAAACGTCTGTCAGGTTACCGTAATTTCTGTAACAAATTATGGAATGCCAGTCGTTTTGTACTGATGAATACAGAAGATCAAGACTGTGGCTATCAAGGTGGTGAGATGACATTCTCATTGGCTGATCGCTGGATCTTAGCTGAATTCAATAACACCATAAAAGCCTATCGTGAAGCGTTAGATAATTATCGCTTTGATATTGCTGCCGGTATTTTATACGAATTCACTTGGAACCAATTCTGTGACTGGTATCTTGAGTTATCAAAACCGGCGGTTCATAAAGGTAATGATGCTCAAAAACGTGCTGCTCGTCATACCTTGATTGAAGTATTAGAGGGTCTGTTACGTCTTGCTCATCCAATTATTCCATTTATTACAGAAACTATCTGGCAACGCGTTAAAGAGGTGAAAGGCATTGAAGGCGAAACCATCATGCTTCAAGCTTTCCCTGAATTTGATGCGTCATTAGTCGACGAGCAAGCACTTAACGATCTGGAATGGATCAAAGAGGTTATCGTCGCAGTTCGTAATATCCGTGCAGAAATGAATATTGCGCCAGGTAAACCACTGGATGTTATTTTACGTGGTGCGGATGAAACGGCTAAACGTCGCGTCAGTGATAACATTGGTTTCTTAAAAGCAATGGGTCGCTTAGCGGATATTCGCCCATTAGCGGAAGGTGAAGAATCACCATTATCGGTAACTAAACTGGTGAGCGGTGCAGAGCTGTTGATCCCAATGGCCGGCTTTATTGATAAAGATGCAGAGCTTGCCCGTTTAGATAAAGAGCTTGAAAAAGTAGAGAAAGATATCACTACATTAGACAGCAAATTATCAAACGAAGGCTTTGTTAATCGCGCACCTGAGGCTGTTGTCGCCAAAGAGCGAGAGCGTTTAGCATCTTGTTTAAATGCTAAAGAGAAGCTGATTGCCCAAAAAGTCTCTATTGCTGCATTATAAGTTATTGCACCATTAATACTAAAACCCGTATTGATTGCGGGTTTTAGTTTATTTTTAACATCTAATATCGTTACTACTTAAGATAATAGGTTTATCACTAAACCTAAAAATAAAACATTTTTTCACTATATTGTGACTCGTTTTGCAGTGAAATAGCGCTATATAATGCCTTTTCTCTATTATTCTCACTCTAATGAAATAGATATTTGAAATATATCTCTACCAACAAATACCCTAAT
The DNA here is from genome assembly GCF_963885725.1 of Proteus sp. G4380. Taxonomy (NCBI): domain Bacteria; kingdom Pseudomonadati; phylum Pseudomonadota; class Gammaproteobacteria; order Enterobacterales; family Morganellaceae; genus Proteus; species Proteus sp. G4380. Next base: position 1,004 of record NZ_CAWPAV010000092.1, on the reverse strand, counting down.
CATATAAATAAACAGGCATAACAGTTTACAATCCTATTTAATCAATTAAGATGTTTTCAGTGGCCCTCAGTGCTACTTTCAATGAAGAAGTTCCTTTCTGGTGCTCTCTCAATACATTATCAAAAAATATTCTACTAATAAGTAAAACGATGAGTGCAACTATGACTGCAAACCCTAATGCAACACAAAATATTATTATCAGAGCCATTGAAAAAAGAGATAACGCCGGCATTGCACGCGTTATTCGAGAAGTTTCCGCCGAGCATGGCTTAACAGCGGATAAAGGATTTGCAGTAGCTGATCCGATTTTAGATACCTTATTCGAAGTTTATCATCAACCTCGCAGCGCTTACTGGGTGGTAGAAATGGATGGCGAAATTGTTGGTGGTGGTGGTGTCGCACCTCTTGCGGGTGGCGATGGGGAGACTTGTGAATTACAGAAAATGTATCTCTCTTCTAAGTTACGAGGAAAAGGAATTGCGAAAAAAATTGTTCAGCAATCTCTTGAGTTTGGTAAGCAACAAGGCTTTAGTCGCTGCTACTTAGAAACTACTGATATTTTAAAAGCAGCAATTGGTCTATATGAAAAATTAGGCTTTGAGTTTATTGATAAAGCATTAGGTAATACAGGCCACAGCGACTGTGAAATTCGTATGCTGAAATCACTTTGATATTTCTCATAACCATGTATCTACATGCTGTATAGATATAAACGCCCGCATATTTAATGCGGGTTTTTTATTATCTCACAATAGCACTTATCAATATAAAATGAATTTATCTTAATGGTATAAAAGAGCGATATTTTACAGCTATTTTTAATGATTAATCTATATTTAAATTATTAGCAATCTATTTCACATTAAATATTTATCTTAAATTTAATAAAAAAACACAAGTTTAATTTATTTCTCATTTTACTCTAGATAATCATATTTCACATCTTAAATAAAATATTTTTTAGTTTCTGTTCTATTTTAAAATTCCTATTTTTTTATATTGCT
>NZ_CAWPAV010000091.1:0-20308 GCF_963885725.1 Proteus sp. G4380 | reverse complement strand
AATTTAATATCTTTATGCACAGAAAGTCATGCTGTGGCTTTTAACATTCTAAAATTAAAAAGGAATTTCTTATGAAAAACTTTGTCAAAATTGCACTTATTGCTTCTTTTGTTACCGTAATGACTGGTTGTACTGGTAGTGTTTACAACAAAGAAAAAGATTGTAACTACGACTATTTATTACACCCAGCAGTATCTATCTCTAAAATTATCGGCGGTTGCGGCGATACTAATAAATAATATATAGTTTTATGAATAAACTACATTCTGAGTTATTTTTATAAAGCAGAATGTGGTTTTTATTTTGGAAAATAATTAATAATAATTTTAAAATCATTTTTACTGTTAGGCTTTTATACTTATCATCCCTGACTTTTTTACCTTAAAAAGATCATTCATTTTTTTTGAATACCATCAACAAATTCCCCCTATTTTGTTTATAGAGCGAACAATTTATGATCATACTCATTAAGAAATCGCGATAACTTGTATTACCTCCTTCTGTGTCTGGGTTATTGCGGTTTCTTTCCTTAATCAGGAGAAACATCATGACAATGAGACAGGTAAAACAAATTTATTCAGCACCTAATCCACATTGGGTTGGTAATGGCTTTTCTATGAGCACAGTATTCTCTTATAAAGAGAATGCAGAGCAATATAGCCCATTCTTATTAATGGATTATGCTGAACCTACATTATTTAAGCCTGTTACTAATGCGCGTGGTGTTGGGACTCATCCCCACCGTGGATTCGAAACGGTCACTATAGCTTATCAAGGCGAAGTATCTCACCATGATTCTACCGGTCATGCCGGTACAATTGCTGAAGGTGATGTGCAGTGGATGACAGCCGCTTCAGGTATTTTACATAAAGAATATCACTCTGAAAAAATGACGAAAGAGGGAGGTATGCTTGAAGTCGTACAACTGTGGGTTAATTTGCCAAGCGCGTATAAAATGGCACAACCCCGTTATCAAGCACTAAAAGCGCAAGATATTCCTCATGTGCAATTACCTAATGCACAGGGCTATGTCCGAGTCATTGCCGGTGACTATGCAAATACATCTGGTGTTGCTATGACCTATTCCCCTGTAAACCTGTGGGATGTGCGCTTAAATCATGCGGGTACTTCACACTATGCTATCCCTGAGGGACATAATGCGATGCTATTTGTCGTTAAAGGTGCGATACATCTCAATAACAGTGATATTGTACGTCAACATGAAATCGCAATATTAGATACCCACGGTGATACCCTAACATTAGGATCCATGGGAGACGCTATCGTATTAATATTAACGGGTGAGCCCATTAATGAGCCAGTAGTAGGACAAGGGCCTTTTGTCATGAATACACAACAAGAGTTATTACAAGCTTTTGATGACTATGACAATGGTAAGTTTGGTATGATGGATTAGCCATTTAAAAAATACCCGTCACAAAAAGAGTTTGTGGCGGGTGTTCTTTTTTGCACCTAAAGACTGGTACATTGGGACAACATATAGCGCTAATTAGTGCAGGCGTGATGACTTATCAGACTCGCTTTCGTCATCTTCATTTTCGCCATCTTCGTCATCATACTCAGCGTCGGGATCTTCAAAATAAGTTCCCCAGCCGTCGTAATAGACACCCATTTTTTCCGCTAAATTCATTAACTGTTCTACTTGCGCGTCAATCAGTTCAGCATTTAGACCACTTTCACTAACCGCATCAAAGCAGACTAAGATCTCACCTGATTCAATTTCAATTTCTTCAGGCTCGGTGACTTCATAACCTAATTTAAAAACTTCAACAGCCGCTTTTTCTAACGTTTCAAAATTTTCACATGAAATGTGGTGTTCAATTGCGTACAGTGCATCGGGATCACTGCCATCTTCGAGTAATTCTTCAATAATAAGACGTGTTTCTTCACGTTGTTCTGCTAGCTCTTTGCTGTCCGCCATAATTCCGCTCCGCAATAGTCTGAAAGATATCTTGGATATTCTCCCACAGGGGGAATAAACACTCCATAGTTAATTTGGCATCCTCCACGCCCTAAAGGACGTGGATCCCTACTGCGTTCAGACTGATGTCTGAATCACCTCGGCGGGTTCCTGCTTCGACGGGCGGTCTGACTGCACCCTCCCTCCACAGGCAAGCATGGCATGTCCTGCCGCTAAAATGTTACGTGCCCCGTTGATATCAGCATTCGCTGTATATCCACATTCAAGTTAGTTAAAAAACCGCGCCTTATATCCCCGACCTGAAGGACGGGGTTTTACGGTGCTTTGGATAAGGCTCATATCGCAGAGTTTTTCATTCAAAAGTGACGTTTAAGGGTTGATAGTGAATATTTATTGTATTAAATTGAATATAAATTCAATTATAGGATACTTATCTATGAACCCTTTCTACCAAAGATCATTTTTACGTTTGCTCGACTTCTCATCAGCAGAAATACAACAATTACTGGCTTTATCACTAGAACTCAAACAAGCAAAAAAATCAGGCCATGAACAGCAGTATCTCACAGGAAAAAATATTGCGCTGATTTTTGAAAAAGATTCCACCCGTACCCGTTGTGCCTTTGAAGTGGCCGCCTTTGATCAAGGTGCGAATGTGACCTATCTCGGCGGAGGAAGCCAAATCGGTCATAAAGAATCGATAAAAGATACCGCTCGCGTGTTAGGACGTATGTATGATGGTATTCAATATCGTGGTTATGGCCAAAAAACAGTAGAAATGCTGGCAAAATATGCTGATGTACCGGTTTGGAATGGATTAACCGATGAGTTTCACCCCACACAATTATTAGCGGATTTGCTCACTATTACTGAACATCAAACAAAACCATTATCAGAAACCATTTTTGCTTATCTTGGTGATGCTCGTAACAATATGGGCAATACCCTACTCGAAGCGGCTGCCTTAACAGGAATGGATTTACGCCTAGTCGCACCAAAAGCGTGTTGGCCACAAGCAGAATTAGTCGCTGAATGCCAAAATATCGCTCAGCAAAATGGGGGGAAAATTACCTTAACTGAAAATGTCGCAGAAGGCGTTAAAAACGCCGATTTTCTCTACACGGATGTGTGGGTATCTATGGGAGAGCCAAAAGAAGTTTGGAAAGAGCGTATTACGTTACTCAAACCTTATCAGGTTAATATGGATGTAATCAAACTAACGGGTAATCCAGACGTTAAATTCCTGCATTGTTTACCGGCTTTTCATGATGAAGAGACAACAATGGGGCAAGCATTAGCAGAAGAATTTGGCTTATATGGTGGTTTTGAAGTCACTAACGAGGTTTTTGAATCAAAACACAGTATTGTATTTGATGAAGCAGAAAATCGTCTACACACGATTAAAGCGGTTATGGTGGCGACCTTAGCAAATCCTTTTTAAAAATACATATTCATGCAAAAGCAACGTTTTTTAATGATTAAACAAACGGTGCTTTTTTGCCTTTTCTTTAAGCTAATTGATTTTTAAATTAAAAAAATTTTTTTGCAAAAAATTAAAAGCAAACGCTTGCGTGTAAGATTAAGATGCGTATAATGCGCCACAATTTGTCAGGAGGAAAGATGAAACAGCGCCAATGCCAAGTTGTTGTCACATTACGTACCCTAACTGGTCGTAAGCGCTCTCTTTTTTCCAAAAAGCTATTTTTTAAAACCCCTCTCATTGAGGGGTTTTTTTTGGTCTGTAGAAAAACACATATCGCACCATTTATCGTATCATCAAAGGAGAACTCTAATGACTAATCCGCTCTATCATAAGCATATTATCTCCATCAATGATCTGAACCGAGACGATCTGGAGTCTGTTCTCCATGTTGCTGACAAATTAAAACAACCCCCCAATAGCCAATTATTAAAAGACAAAGTGATTGCCAGTTGTTTTTTTGAAGCCTCCACCCGCACTCGCTTATCTTTTGAAACAGCAATCCATCGTTTAGGGGCGTCTGTGGTTGGCTTTGCAGATGGTAGTAACACCTCTTTAGGTAAAAAAGGGGAAACCTTAGCTGATACTATTTCCGTACTACGTACTTATGCTGATGCCATTGTTATTCGTCATCCTCAAGAAGGTGCGGCACGTTTGGCCTCTGAATTTGCTGGGGATATCCCCGTTATTAATGCTGGGGACGGTGCCAACCAACACCCAAGCCAAACGTTACTAGACTTGTTTACCATTAAAGAAACACAAGGCCGATTAGATAACCTCAATATCGCGATGGTAGGTGATTTAAAATATGGTCGCACAGTACACTCACTAGCCCAAGCATTAGCCAAATTTACAGGAAATCACCTCTATTTTATTGCCCCAAAAGTGCTGGCCATGCCAGAGCATATCTTGCATTTACTCGAAGAGCATGGTGTTGAATATAGTCAGCATGAAACTGTAGATGAAGTGATGTCAGAGCTGGATATCCTGTATATGACTCGGGTACAAAAAGAGCGCCTTGATCCTTCTGAATATGCCAATGTCAAAGCCCAGTTTATCTTAACCAGTGCTGATCTGGTGAATGTAAAAGATAATCTTAAGATATTACACCCCCTGCCACGTATCGATGAAATTACCACCGATGTTGATAACACCCCTTATGCTTACTATTTCCAACAAGCAGGTAATGGTATTTACGCGCGTCAGGCACTACTTGCCTTAGTTCTAAATAAAAACTTAGTTCTTTAATAAGGAGCACACCATGACTCATGATCACAAACTAAAAGTTGAAGCTATCAAACGTGGGACTGTTATTGATCATATTCCGGCGCAGGTGGGCTTTAAGATCCTATCTCTATTTCGTTTAACCGAAACAGACGAAAGAATAACGGTAGGTTTTAATCTTCCTTCTGAAAACCTAGGTAAAAAAGATTTAATCAAAATTGAAAATGTCTTTTTAACCGCAGAGCAGGCAAATCGCTTAGCAATGTATGCCCCTCAAGCGACGGTTAATATTATTGATGACTACCAAGTCGTCAATAAAATGGCACTAAGTTTACCTGAATTACTCGAAGATGTTGTACCTTGCCCTAATAGCAACTGTATTAGCCATAATGAGCCGGTACAAAGTAGCTTTCGCGTAAAAAAATTCGCGTCTGACGTGGTATTAACCTGCAAATATTGCGAAAAAGAATTTGAGCGCCACGCCGTTATTCGTTGATTTCTTATTGGCTATCTGCCCTGCTTGATAGGGCAGATAGTAAACACCTACCCTAAAAATAGAATAATTCCCTCTCAATCGCGTTGATCCCTTTTTATGAAAAAATAGAAATAGCTAATAAGCACTATCTTAGAAAAAAAATTGCTATAAATGGGGGATTTAGATGGGCTAAATATCGTATAAAAAGGCGAGAAAGCGTTAGGATTATTTTCTTTTTATACCTATAGACTTTATGATAAAGCCTGATATCTATCATATTGCTCGTCTTCTGCGCTGGCTATAATAGCGCTGAGCTAATCAAGCGTTAGCATGAATCTTATAAAAACAGGAGTTCTACATGTCTTACGAAATTAATACCGAAAAAGCCCCTGCAGCAATCGGCCCTTATGTACAAGGTGTTGATTTAGGTAATTTAGTGATCACATCAGGCCAATTACCTGTTGATCCTGCTACGGGTGAGTTTGTGTCTGACAATGCGGCAGAGCAAGCACGTCAATCTTTAGAAAACGTCAAAGCAATTATTGAAAAAGCAGGTCTAACCGTTGCTAATATCATTAAAACGACTGTTTTCGTAAAAGATTTAAATGATTTCGGTACTATTAATGCAGCTTATGAAGCTTTCTTTAAAGAGCATAATGCAGCATTCCCAGCACGCTCTTGTGTTGAAGTTGCTCGTTTACCGAAAGATGCCAAAGTAGAAATCGAAGTTATCGCGATCCGCTAATTTATTTTTCTACCTGTCATATCAAAGAAGCAAAGTACTCTTTATGAGCACTTTGCTTTTTTTATATTCTCAATAAATGAGCAATCATTTATTACTGCCATTTTTATCTCAGATTTACAATTCAGCCAAGCCCTCTCCAAGCCTGATGTAGCAAAAATACCTTGATTTAGATCAGTTTTACTCAAGATTATTTCGCTTCCAATTACTATATATTGTGCTTTAATAAATACACAGATACAACATATAGTAATTATACACACCTTATCCACAATTAGTCTCAATGCTACGCCATCACCTGTTTTTATGGGATTAGAGCCTGTGGATAAATAGTTAAGGAGCCAGATTGTGAAAACCATAGTGATAAAACGAGACGGATGTAAAGTCTCTTTTGACCAAACCCGCATCAGCGATGCTATCAAAAGAGCAGCCGAAGCTTGTCAGATCACTGATGATGATTATTGTGAGTTTGTCGCTCAATCTGTTTCACAATCTCTCGCAGGACGTTCGAATGTCGATATCCGTGAGATCCAAGACGCCGTTGAAAATCAGCTGATGGCTGGCGAGCACAAAGATATTGCCAGAGCTTATATTGAATACCGTCATGACCGAGATGTTGCTCGTGAGCAACGAGGACGATTAACTCAGGAAATCCGCGGTCTTATCGAACAGAGTGATGTCTCTATCTTGCACGAGAATGCGAATAAAGACAGTAAAGTTATCCCAACCCAACGCGATTTACTTGCGGGAATTGTGGCTAAACATTACGCAAAATTACATATCCTGCCAAGAGATGTGGTACTCGCTCATGAGCGCGGTGAAATTCATTATCATGATCTCGATTACTCACCCTTTTTCCCTATGTTTAACTGCATGCTGATTGATCTCAATGGTATGTTAACCAACGGTTTCAAGATGGGTAATGCAGAAATAGAACAGCCAAAATCCATTTCAACAGCCACTGCGGTGACTGCACAGATTATTGCTCAAGTCGCTAGTCATATTTATGGTGGCACGACAATCAACCGTATTGATGAAGTCCTTGCACCTTTTGTCAAAGCCAGTTACGACAAACACTATAAAGTGGCGCAAGAATGGCAAATAGCGGATAAAGAAGCTTATGCCAACGCACGTACAGAAAAAGAGTGTTATGACGCTTTTCAATCTTTAGAATATGAAGTTAACACTCTACATACGGCTAATGGTCAAACGCCTTTTGTTACCTTTGGCTTTGGCCTAGGCACATCAAAAGAAGCACGTTTAATTCAACGCTCAATCCTTGAAAATCGCATGGCGGGTTTAGGTAAAAACCGCAAAACGGCGGTTTTCCCCAAACTGGTTTTTGCTATTAAAGATGGCTTAAACCATAAATTTGGTGATCCTAACTACGACATTAAACAACTTGCTTTAGAATGTGCAAGCAAGCGGATGTACCCTGATATTTTAAATTACGATCAAGTGGTAAAAGTAACCGGCTCGTTTAAAACCCCAATGGGTTGTCGTAGCTTCTTAGGCGTCTATGAAGAAAATGGCGAGATGCTCCACGAAGGGCGCAATAATCTAGGGGTGATCAGTTTAAACTTACCACGTATTGCCATTGAGGCCAAAGGAGATGAAGCCGCATTCTGGTCGCTGCTTGATAAACGTCTTGAATTGGCTAAAAAAGCCTTAATGACCCGAATTGCTCGTTTAGAAAACGTCAAAGCACGTGTTGCCCCTATTCTTTATATGGAAGGTGCTTGTGGCGTACGTTTAAAAGCGGATGACAGTGTTGCTGAAATTTTTAAACATGGCCGGGCCTCCATTTCATTAGGTTATATCGGTGTTCATGAAACGATTAATGCCTTATTTGGTACGCAAAAACATGTCTTTGATGATGAAACATTGAGAGCTAAAGCAATAGCAATTATTCAGCGTTTACGTGAAGCGACAGATCAATGGAAAGCAGAAACAGGCTATGGTTTTAGTCTTTACAGTACACCTAGTGAAAACTTATGTGACCGTTTTTGCCGTTTAGATGCAGCGGAATTCGGTATTATACCGAGGGTGACTGATAAAGGTTATTACACCAACAGTTTCCACTTAGATGTAGAGAAAAAAGTCAATCCATATGATAAGTTGGATTTTGAAGCCCCTTACCCGCCATTAGCCAATGGTGGTTTCATATGCTATGGCGAATATCCAAACTTACAACATAACCTAAAAGCATTAGAAGACGTTTGGGATTATAGCTACACCCGTGTCCCTTACTACGGCACAAACACCCCTATTGATGAATGTTATGACTGTGGTTATACCGGCGAATTTTCTTGTACCAGTAAAGGTTTTACCTGCCCTCGATGCGGTAATCACAACCCTGCAAGAGTCTCGGTGATACGCCGTGTATGTGGCTATTTAGGCAGTCCTGATTCGCGTCCATTTAATGCCGGTAAACAAGAAGAAGTTAAACGTCGAGTTAAACATCTGGCTAATGGTCAGTTAGGTTAATACTGTGAATTACCATCAATATTACCCTGTTGATGTTGTCAATGGCCCAGGAACACGTTGCACCCTGTTTGTTGCAGGGTGCGTACACCAATGTCGTGGTTGCTATAATAAATCAACTTGGTCACTAACATCTGGCAAGCCGTTTACCCAAGAAGTGGAAGATCAGATCATTGCTGATTTACAAGACACTCGTATTAAACGACAAGGACTATCACTTTCCGGTGGTGATCCCCTGCACCCCCAAAATCTTTCTGCTATATTAAAATTGGTAAAACGTGTTAAAACGCAATGCCCTGAGAAAGATATTTGGGTTTGGACAGGCTATTTATTGGCTGACTTAACCCCAGAGCAACAAGAAGTCGTTAGCTATATTAACGTACTGATTGACGGCAAGTTCGTACAAGAACTTTATGATCCCGCATTACTGTGGCGCGGTAGTAGTAATCAGGTGATCCATAAATTGAAGTAATACACATTGAATTAACTGGAGGATATATGCCTTTAAGTGATAATAAATATGTAAGCTTTTCTGAAGATCATGAACTGAACTACCATTTAAAAAAATGGGGTAAAAAGCAATCGAAAGCCAATCGAGATCAACTCGTGAAGCTAGGCAGTGAATTGAAAAAGAAACTTGATGTTAAACATCTCCAACATACTGAAATAGATGCAGAGATAGAAAAAAATCTTTCATTATTTGAGTAATATCTCATGATCCCCAGTGATAAATCACCTTACTACTGGGGATCACTTCACTATTATAAAGCGCTCCTATTTAGTCACCTCCGTTATCAAATGCGAATCATTTTCAAAAACAATAGTCAAAGTGATTAGTTTTGTTTTATGATTAGTATTCTTAATTCTTCTTTTTATGACAATATTTAATATGAAATTTGTTTTTTTACCTTTAATTTCAATCGTTTTAATAACTGGGTGTAGTAGTAAATGGGAGCCTAAAGGGGTACCCGATTACACATTACAAGAAGCAAAGTTAATTTGTGATTTGGATGCGAATACACGTTACCCTATTCGTAAAGAGGTACTACAGCACACCGTTTATCGTGATGTAGAAAAAACTTGCCGTAAAGACGACAAAGAGCGTTGTGGGGATAAAAAGACCTATACAGAACGTGTTCCGATGACAGAAAGCTATGTAGCAGATATTAATCAAGAAGATAGAAAAACATTCTATACCTCATGTATGTCTTTAAAAGGTTGGGAACAAAAAAATTACTACTTTTGGCAATAAGCAGTAACTTAGTGACGTTGCCAAAAGAGCTTAGTACCAAAGCCTAGCTGATTATTCACCATTTTAATTTCTTGCAATTGTAATTGCCATAAAGGCACATGGATGGCGGCTAGCGCCACAGGGAAACGTAAGCAATACTGTTTTCTTGCTCTGATGTCGTCATTAGCGGTTAATAAAGACACTGTACCGGTGAATTGAACGCCTTGCAGATTGGCGACAGAAACCTCTTGAGTACTAATACTGCCCGCAACAAATAAATTTTCCTGCATCATTTGTGCGTGTCGTGTATGTTTTTCTGAGAGAAAAACAAGTCGCATGTTGCTTTCATCGAACCAATAGAAACAATTCGCGCACCAAATATCCCCTAATGCACGAGTTGTACATAAGGCAAACACATGGTGACTGGCTATATATTGTTTAATTATTTTGATCGAGTCTGGCGTAGACATAATTTACCTGCATAGAAACTAAAAGAGACGCTGTTTAGGTGATAATTATATCACCAAAACAAGCGTCTTACCGCGTGTCTCTTTGTGCAGGTAACTTATCGAGAATAATTATAAATTAACGATAAATTTCCGCATTTACAGTCAGATAATCGTCACCTGTAGCACCGATAACTTTATAACCAGTTGCGCCTTCATCTTTTGCGATTTGTGCAATTTTAGTTGTTAAGCCATCTAAAGTATCGTTACCTGTAATTGTGATATACTCACCAGTAGAGGTATGGCTAGTTGCTACGCTGTCAGCAGCGATTGAACCGAATGAAATAGCACTTAAAGCTAATGTTGCAGCGATTAATGTAGATTTTTTCATGATGAACTCCAATTAAATTCTAAATTTGTTATCTATCGCGGAGTGTGTCTCTGTGATGTGGATCATATTATGCATTTTAATTTAACTTTAAAATTAGCAATTATTGCTGTTCTTTTTCAAAATAATTGAATGTATTTTTTTAGAAAAACGTTTTTTACGTCATAAATTTTTTACAACGTGTTGATATAATTACAAGATTTGAAACTTAGTTGTTTGTTAATAACTACCGTTAGAAATTAAGAAATTTTGTTTATTAAAATCATAAGTAGCACAAAAAGGAAAAAAGATGGCTGATACTCAATGGTCAATCTATATTGTCAGAAATCGTCTTGGCTCTCTTTATACCGGAATAACAACGGATGTTGAGCGACGATTTAATCAGCATCAAAATGGAACTGGCGCGAAAGCACTAAGAGGGAAAGGCCCATTATCATTGGAGTTTTATTGCCAAGTTGGCGATAGGCAACAAGCGTCTCAACTTGAATATCGTTTAAAACAGTTAAAAAAAATACAAAAAGAAAAGCTGATCATTGATCAGCCTTCAGACGTTGCACAGTATTTAGCATAATGAAAAGATGCGATTATCAAACCTCATCAAATAACGGCGAAAAGTTCACTAAGCCGTGAATATCATCAACATTGCCATTATCTAAAGCATAAAATTGAAATGCTTCTTCTGTATTCGGCCATTTGCAATGCAAGCCTTGTGATTTTGCCGGTATAAAACCTGATTTTTGATAATAAGTTGGCTCACCTAATACCACAACAGCGCCATAACCAAACTCATTAAGGCTATCAAGCCCTTCATTAATCAATTGACGACCGATGCCCTGACCACGGTATTGTGGCGCCACAGCTAATGGCGCAAGTCCTACCCATTGGCAATCTTTTCCCTCAATATCTACAGGCGTAAAACCGATATAACCAACAATCCGGCCTTCGTCATTGATTGCCACCATACCTAAGGTTAATAATCCCTCTTCACGTAAGTGACCAACTAAATCGGCTTCTGCGCCTGTTGGAAATGATTGGCGTAAAAGATCATCAATAGCAGGAATATCAACAGGAATTTCAACACGTATTAGCATGAAGTTGAGCTCAGTTCATGGCTGTGTGCGGTGTCTTCAACTTCATCTTGAAGGCCACTTTTCACAAAATCAGCCAATTGTAGTAAACCAAAACGCAATACAGATGGCATAGAGTCTAACTCAATTGCATCCATTAGGTTCTTAACATATAACCCAAGTTCTGTATCGCCCTCAATTTGTAAGCGTCGTTGAAAAAACAAGGTGTCCGGATCTTCTTTACGCGCGGCAATTAAAATAAGATCGTTAGCATTACCACTAAAACTTACATCTTCTTTTTCAGAACGGCTTACGATTAATTTATCATCACAAACACTGATAAACCACTGCAAATGTAAATCTTTAATTTCTACCTTTAGCCATTTATCTTCTAAGAAGTGTAAATCCCCCTCAGCTAATGCTTCGCGGAATTGCCAACTTAAAAACTGTTCTAAAATATCACGTTGCAAAGCAAATGGCGTGATTTGCAAAGGGTAACGCAAGAAACGAGGGCCATCTTTAACTAGGCGGGTGCGAATTTTATTAAACACTTTCGGACTCCTTAACATTTAATTGCGGCTATTGTGCCAGATATAGATAGCGATTCTGCGATCCTACATCAATATTCCGTTAATCAGTTGTTCATATTTTGAGTTATTTAATTTTACTTAAGTAAAACTCAATATTCTCTGCCCTAAATCAAAACCTTTTTTTATCCTGCTTATTACAATTTCTGATCATTTTTAATCTCTAAAGGGAAGTGAAGATGGAATTGTTGTGCCCAGCAGGTAACTTACCCGCATTAAAAGCCGCTGTTGATAATGGTGCAGATGCCGTTTATATCGGCTTAAAAGATGACACCAATGCTCGCCATTTTGCTGGCTTAAACTTCACAGAAAAGAAATTGCAAGAAGCCGTCAATTACGTACATCGCCACCAGCGAAAACTGCATATTGCCATTAATACTTTTGCTCATCCTGATGGATTTGAACGTTGGCAAAAAGCCATTGATATGGCGGCTCATTTAGGTGCCGATGCATTAATTTTGGCCGATATTGCTATGCTAGAATACGCAGCTGAACGCTATCCACAGATAGAGCGTCATGTATCGGTACAGGCGTCGGCCACTAATACTCAGGCAATCGCATTTTATCAACGCAATTTTGATGTTGCACGTATTGTACTACCACGCGTTCTTTCTATTCATCAAGTCAAACAATTGGCTCAAAGTAGTCCTGTTCCTTTAGAAGTCTTTGCCTTTGGTAGTTTGTGCATCATGGCTGAAGGACGCTGTTATCTTTCCTCTTATCTAACTGGTGAATCGCCTAATACTGTCGGAGCCTGTTCCCCAGCTCGTTTTGTCCGTTGGCAGCAAACACCACAAGGTATGGAATCTCGCCTCAATGATGTCTTAATAGACCGTTATGCTCCTGATGAAAATGCAGGGTATCCTACTTTATGTAAAGGACGTTATTTTGTTGATAAACACTGCTATCACGCCTTAGAAGAGCCAACCAGCTTAAATACGCTAGCGCTACTACCTGAACTTATGGCTATGAATATTGCCTCTGTCAAAATTGAAGGTCGCCAACGTAGCCCAGCGTATGTTACTGAAGTTGCAAGAGTATGGCGTACAGCTATTGACCAATGTAAAAAAGATCCTCAAGGTTTTAAAACCCAACCGCGTTGGATGAGTGCATTAGGAAAAATATCTGAAGGAACACAAACAACATTAGGTGCTTACCACCGGAAATGGCAATAATAAGGGATAATAATATGAAATACGCATTAGGCTCTGTACTTTATTATTGGCAAAAAGAAACACTTGAGACATTTTATCAGCAAGCAAAACAGAGCGATGCTGATATTATCTACTTAGGCGAAACAGTCTGTAGTAAGCGCCGTGAGACTAAACCACAAGATTGGATTAATCTGGCCAAAGAAGTGGCTAAAAGTGGTAAACAAGTGATCCTTTCTACCTTAGCACTACTACAAGCGCCTTCTGAACTAAAAGAGATAGCAAAGCTGGTGGATAACGGTGAATTTTTAGTTGAGGCTCATGATTTTGGTGTGATCAATATGCTTTATGAGCGTCATTTACCTTTTGTAGCAGGCCATGGATTAAACTGCTATAACGCTTATGCACTACGTTTATTACAGAAACAAGGCATGATACGTTGGTGTATGCCAGTTGAACTGTCTCGTGAGTGGTTAAATAATCTTTTAATTCAATGTGAAGAATTAGCGATTAGAGATAAATTTGAAGTAGAAGTATTCGCTTATGGTCATCTTCCTTTGGCTTATTCAGCGCGTTGTTTTACTGCTCGCTCAGAAAATCGTGCTAAAGATGATTGTGAAACCTGCTGTCAAAAATACCCACAAGGCCGTCAGGTATTATCACAAGAAAACCAACAAGTGTTTGTTTTAAATGGTATTCAAACGCAAAGTGGCTACTGTTACAATTTAGGTAATGATTTAACTTCAATGGCAGGTTTAGTCGATATCGTCCGTCTTTCACCGCAGTCTGATGAAGTTTTTACTACCTTAAAACAATTTCGCCAAAATGAACAAGGCGCACACCCTATTAACACCATCTATCATCATGATTGTAATGGTTATTGGCGTAAACTGGCTGGTTTAGAATTAGTTGAATAAGTAGATATTTTTTGAAATCTAAATAAGGTGGAAAATAAAATTATTATTCCACTTTATTTTAATAAACATCTACTCATAAACAAAGGTCACACCGATAACGGATTTTACATTACCCGCTCTTACTCTTTCTCCCGTTTCACCATACGAAGCAGATAGCCTTAAACTCACACTATTATTCGTCACATTGCCTAATTTGACCGGTGTATTAGCAGGAATAACACCATTATTATTTGATATTTTAATTCCAACCCCTTTAGCAGGAGAGTTAGATGATATATTGGTAAAGACCGTATTATTCACATCAGACGTTGTTCCTGTTAAATAGTAAGAAATATTTTGTTGTCTAGGACAAAAAATAGATAAAGGAATAGGTTGCGCATTACCCGGATATTCAGGAAGATTAATCGTGACATTTCTACTAGAAAGATCACACCCCCCAGTAGGCATAATAACATCATTTAATGCGTAAATATTCCATGTAAAAAAACGAGGGTGCCCACCGTCCCAATCTGCAATTTTGTACATTTCTATTTTTGCAATTAAATCCCCTTTATTTATTTGCTTCCCTCCCGCAGCACCAATACTTTTCAAATACAATCTAAGATTTAGTGGGATAAAATTTCTGTCTTTAATATTAATAACTTTTGTATCGTAATAAAGAGGAATAGGATAATAACTGTTATACCATAATAAAGAGCCGTCAAAATTATTCAGCGCGCCTCCAAAAGTCGTTCCACTAACTAAATTAACATGGTCAACGTCTATTGGATCTCTAGGTCCACCATAAGAATCATTTTTACAAAGAATTTGTTGAGATAAATCCACTACCAAATTCTGGTTTACTTCAACTCGAGGCGTTAAATTAACGCGTATATTAGCAGCACCATCACCGACAATTTGTCCCGTTGAAGCGACTTTACAAGTAAATGATAGTACTGGGTTTGAAAATAAACCGAAGCTTAAATACAATAAAAAACGCATTGTTTTTTTATAGCTTATCATAATGTTTTTTCTATAATTTAATTAAATAACAATTACATAAATACATAGGTAACATTAATTATTGCCTGTACTGATCCCTGTGTAGGTCTACCATTCACAGAGATGGCTCTTACTCGTAAAGGAAAAATTGCAGCAAACGAATACTCACCAACTTCAACCACTTTTTTCGAACCGTTTCTTAATTTATTACCTGCAGTATCTTGTAATTCTAAATGAAGATTTTTAGCTGAGCCCTGATTTCTATAGTATCCAGTACTATCATCAAGACCGGTGAATGTCGCTTCAATAGAAGTTGTACCAATAGGACAATTTCTTAATTCCAAATCAACGGGATACCATTTAGAGGTAGAGCCTGGGATCATAAAATCGAATGTATATAGGTCGCCCATGTCCACATTGGCTGT
Source organism: Proteus sp. G4380 (assembly GCF_963885725.1). Lineage (NCBI taxonomy): Bacteria > Pseudomonadati > Pseudomonadota > Gammaproteobacteria > Enterobacterales > Morganellaceae > Proteus > Proteus sp. G4380. Next base: position 4,768 of record NZ_CAWPAV010000091.1, on the reverse strand, counting down.
TTTTGTGATTGTTTCACAAGGCCTTGCTATTACACTTCCATTAACAGTAATTGTTGCATCTGCAGCCATAGCGAATGAAGTATTGCAGCATAAAATAGCAAATATTACGTTTTTTACTCCTCGCCATTTATATTTCATCATTGATTCTCTTTATCTCTATTGGTACTCGAGTGTAAAAGTGGCACTGGCTTTAATTTTTCCAGCTAAGACAGGCATATCAGATGCCATTAATCGACTATAGAAAAAAACGGTGTTACTTTTTCCTGCAACTAAGGGGATCCATTTAAGTTGATCACTACTTGGATTAATAGGAATGGGTGACCTTTCACTATCTAATATTTGTATTCCAACACCAGAAGCAGATGTTGCTATCGGATCTAACGCTAATAATGAAGGATTATTTCTATCTGAAATACCATTAAAATAGAATTTCACAGCAATCACTGATTCTCCACAAGGCTCCAGTATTATATGAAAAGGAATAAAGGGTGTTGTTTCTCCCACTTTATATAACCGCTTAACTTCATTATTTAATAAATCAATAGTTTGGTATTGTGATTCTGGTGCAACTGCACAGGTGTTATCTCTCATATAACCTGTTATTTGAATAATGCTATCGGCAGAATATGCAACATTAGGTGATAATGATAAGAAAAATAACCATAGTGTTGTCAAAATACCCTTAATATTATTAGTCATTATTTATTCCTTAATAGGGTGGCACTCTGCACTATATTCAACATAAAGTTTATCTGGATCTTGTGGTGGTAATGTGTAATTTACTAAGCATTGTTGCTCTTTCTTACTACCCCAATTCACTTTTAATTGCCCTGAAGGTGATAACCCTGTTAAATAAACTTTTCCTTCATCTGCCACAATCCCAGTATTATTACCTGAATCAACGATAGCCCCGAAAGGTACTGGTTTCCCTTTATGGGTTAATGTCGTAATTGCTTTTATCCCAACACTAGGCTCAAATGTGATCGCACTAATGGCCCCACGAGTAGGAACTACGCTTTTCACCGCATTATCTATTTCAATATTGTTAGAGAATGAATTGGTATCCAATGCAATACGGTTTTCTTTATATTCAGAAACATAAGGTAAAACCGCATAACCATTACTGTCTGTCGTGATGCCACTATTGTTTTCTAATTTTATATTTTTAACTTCAGGTACTTTAACTAACACCGCTGTTTGATATATAGGCTGACTAAGTGTTATACCACCTGAGTGAGCTAATATACTGCCACTCATACCATAATTTATTTGATGTGATGTATCGGTATAGTTATAACCTATATTGCTATTCATATAAGAACCGTTATAACTTAATGAGGCATATCCTGTTGAGTCCGATTCTTCTTCATGAGAATAACCTGTTTGAATATTGTAACTTAAGTTTTTATCTTCCAATAATGTACCGTTTAATCCAATAGTATTGTTAAAACGTTTCTTCATGTTATGCGAGGAGTTAGTACTTAAACTCGCATTTTGCCATATAGAATCATTATCAGAACGCATAAAGTTACTAAAAGGAATACTAGTATTAAATGCTAACATCTGATCTTTACTATCATTCCATGATGTTTTAGATAAGCTATAATTTAGGCCTAAATTAATACCTTTAATAATAGTATTAAGGCCTATCTGTAATTGATTATCTTGTTTTTTAGAATTCCAATAACGCTGATTAGTACCAATAATATATAACGTAGATTGATCACCTATTTTTTGAGTAATATTGAGTTGTATCCTTTGCCTTTTATTATAAATAAGATCGTAGTAACTTTGTGGCAATCCACTAACTTCAACAACACCATCCTCCGTTTGTATATAATTTCCTCTCATTTTTTTATAAGTAGTCTCTGCTAAAGTATAAAAACCATTCGTCGCATATTTATAACCGGCAAGTTGCACCCTTGTGCCTAATTCATTGATAGATTTATTATAAAGAATACGTATCGATTGCCCACGGTGTGTAGAGTCATCGGGTAGTATTGATCTCGCTTCGGTAATATCAAATGATAAAGCCCCAAAACGCCCAATATTTTTACCTACCCCAATACTTGCCGCTTGGTAATTTTTGGATAACTGGGTTCCTCCATAAATGGTCCAACCCGCAGGTAAGCCGTGGATCACTGATCCTTGTAAAAAATAAGGCCGCTCCTGCTCATCATTACCCGAACGGTAACTACCTACAGTCACTGAATATTTGGTATGTCCTTCCCTTTGTAATAAAGGGACTGATGAATATGGCACAGTAAAGGTTTGTGTTGAACCATCAGACTCAGTAATGGTTACCTCTAAATCGCCACTGTTACTTGTTGAATAGAGATCATCAATAACAAAAGGACCCGGTGGAAAAGAGTTACGGTAAATCACATAACCATTTTGCTGTATAGTAACCTCGGCATTAGTCCGGGCGACACCTCGAATAATCGGAGCAAAACCTCTTTGGCTATCCGGTAACATAACTTCATCAGATGACAGTTGAAAGCCTCTAAAGTTGATGCTGTCGAAAACTTCACTTTGTGTGTAGCTATCACCAATAATAAGACGAGAATATAATTTATTAATACCACGTTCTATATAAGTATTCAGATGTTTCCAACTTGATTTATTAATAGAATCATAAGAATAAATAGAGTTATCGCGAAGACGCCATGGCCCAAGATTGATCCCACTTTGTAAATTGAGATGAGTAAAATGAGTATCTGGACTACCATCATTGCGCGTTTTACTACCATTTAAAATATAGGTAATAAATCCAGCCACAATACCATCATCCCATAACTCTGGTGGAATAAAGCCTCGAGACTGATTGACTAAATATACTTGAGGTATAGTGAGATTGAGCTTTTGTGAACCAACATCAAAATTTGCTGTGGCTTGATCAATTAATGAAGTAAGTGACTGACAATGTTCATCGAGCTCATTTTTCTGTTCAACATTATTTTTATCTTTATTTTGTTCATCCGTTATGAGATTTAAATTAACATTCCAACTTTTTAGCTCTGCTTTTGTGATACATGGTGATAGCTGCCCTTTATTCTCAATAAAATTGATATATTGGGTTTTTAAGAATATGTCATTTAAGTAAATATCAACCAGATAATTACCTTCAGGTACTTCTAATCCTTTCTCAAAAGAAGATAGATCAGCGACAGACTCCGGGTTATCTGATAAGAAATAGGGGTTATAATAAAACTCCTCCTCAGACTTTGAGTCAACTGAAAATAGTAGCGCAAGTATAAAAATAAATAATTTTACGTTATTTATTTTTATGCCGCTTAAGCTATTTATACCTGTTGAAAATGACATAATATCACTCTTTCAATTCTACAATATTAAATAATGATTATCTAACGTCGACGATTGTTTTTGGTGTGATGGCACCATAATCATTAATAGTTTGAAACGAGAGTTTCCCATAAGCTGATGTTGGAATAGAGATAGACTTATCTTCAAAAGGTGGAACCATAGTGTTCTCTAATTTTTTACCACCAAGTTCTAATTCAGTCATCGTAATAAAATAAGGTGTCGGATTTTTTATAATAAGTGTGTCATTATTACGTTTAAATTGTAGTTTTTTATAATTTTCATCTGGAGATATGGTGAGATCTTTTGGTCTATAAAAGAATTTTATTTTACTAATAATCGCAAGTTGTAACATATTCTCATTAGCAAGTGATTTTTCTACAGCGGGGATAGATTTTACACTCAACCAAAATAAAGTTTCTCTATCTTTCGGTAATTTATTGTTAGTTGCATCTATAATTCTTAAAGTATTCTCTTTTTTACCCTGCATAGAAAATAGAGGAGGCGTAATAACAAAAGAGTTATCTTTCTTTCCTTCGCTATTTTCTATCCAAGACTGTATTAAATAACGTTTTTCATCATTATTAATTACTGGTAATTTTACTTGCTTTTCACCTGCAAAATAAATGACTCTAGTTGCCCCTAATGATACAGCAGCATATGCTTGGTTAATGACACATAGAGTTAAGAGCATTAAAAAAAGAAGCTTTATTTTAGAAAAAGTTAGAATACTATTCATTTTTATAATCCACTATAGCTAATCTTGGTGTATGTCTTATTAAAATAACCCACAAAAAAGTAAAAAAGCCTTATACTAAAAAATAGTATAAGGCTATATATTATTCGTATTGGACAGCAAAGGTTGCGTTCGCGTTTGCGATACCAGGTTCAGTTGCACCTAAAGCATAATATCTTGCTTGGAATGGAATAATATTTTTTCCATCATGTAATTTAGTTGCATTACCGAATCCAGCGCCGTCAAAAGACATTGGTGCACTCTTACTATCTAAAATTTGAATACCGACATTTTTAGCACCACCAGCAGAAGAAGAAGATACTGCTAATACGTCATCTTGTCCTGCAGCAGAAACCCCTGTAAAAGCAACTTTTGCAGTACTAGCTACTTTAGAGTCACAATCATTTAATTGGATAGTAAAATTAGTATTTTCGCTAAAATCACCAGCTTTCGCTAATTTTGCAGTTCTCACTTGACCTAATTTAACTATTTGGCCATCAGATGAAGAGTCAACAGCACATGCTGCATTTACTAATTCACCTTTAAAAAATATTTCGCCACCATTCACGGTTACAGGTCCATTTCCTACAGGATCTTCAGCTGAAACAGCAAAAACAGAACCTACAGATAATGCAGAGATCACAAAAAGTTTCAAATAATTAAGTTTCATATAAATTACCTTAATTCCTAGAAAATAATAAACACATTTAA
>NZ_CAWPAV010000090.1:0-7045 GCF_963885725.1 Proteus sp. G4380 | reverse complement strand
TATAAAAAGGAATGGCTATATGAAAAAATTGCTATTTAGTCTTGCTACGCTGATTGTAATGTCAACACCAGCATTAGCTACTCCACCAGGCGCTAACTTAAAAATAAACGGTGATATTACTCCCCCTACTTGCACCGTTAATGCTGGTGATAATGATATTATTATTGATTATGGTGTAATATCCCCCTCTTTTATTCCTGCTGAGGAAAATTACGCACTAGGAGCTAAGAGTGCCAATATCAAAATATCCTGTGACGCAAGCAATTATTTAACACTTAAGGTATCAGATACTTATAAAACAAGTTCAACAGATTCAGCGAAAATTAGCGTTTTTGGATTAGTTAATGCAAAAAATACAGAACAAGAGATTGGTGGATATATAATTGATGTCATTGATATCAAAGTTGATAATAAACGAGCTTATTTAGGAAGAGTGGCAGATAAGATTTGGACTGGATCGTCTGCAACTATTTTTAAAGATACCTTAACAGCGTTAACTAGTGAACCTCAAGCCCAGGTTGATAAAAACAATTTAAAACTTATAGCTGGAAAAGTGTTTAATGCAAAAATACAAATAGGAGCTTATAACGAAAGTAGGTATGCGTATATTTTATCAAGAAAAAAATTGGCACAAAACAATATCGATTTAACTGATGGAATTGATTATATAGGTGAAGCTGTTTTTACTTTTAACTTTGGTGTCTAAATTTCAAAATCATTGATAATCACAATATAAATATATGTTAATTTTTATTGTGATTATCTTGTGTTATCAACTTATCTATAATGCTGTGTACTGATCGTGCTGATACCTAAAAACCGCCAATCAACCCTTCAGCTAAACTTAATCACATGCCAATAAGAGAGTAATTACTATAACGATAACAAAAAAAGAATCCCCCTCTTTCGTCAAAAGCGTGAGGAAATATCTCTATTTTCGTTAATCCAAACTCTGCACTCTAACTATTTTTATTAATATAAATTATCAGTATTAATACTTAAAATATGACACAACAACCAAAAATAATTAACTTTAAAAAATATCTTTTAGCGAATTATTTTCAATAAAAACAAAACACAAACATATCTATATATCACATCAATAAAAATAAGCCTTCCCCTTAAAGTTAGAGACTAAATAGCTATAATAATCAACTATATTATTTAATTACTGCTACGATTATTTTAGTAATAAAAACGCCTAATTGTGATAGTGATTGGAAGAAATAATAAGAAAGTTATCTATACTAAACTAATATCAAATTTTAAGTATCAAAATATTAAAGGAGTTTGACGAAATGATACGATGTGTTCGCTTATGGACCGGAGAAGATGGTAACTCTTTATTTGAAGAAGGTATCATCGAATTTAAGGATAGTTCACGAGGTGATAGTGAGAGTTTGCCAATTGCTGTTTCAGAGTTATCGTTTAGAGAAACAACTTCGGGTGGTTCATATGATTGGCATCAAGATCCCGTTCCTCGTTATGTTATTACGTTATCAGGAACATTAGAGTTTGAAACAAAAGATGGCTCAACTTTTATCATTAAACCCGGTGATGTGTTGTTAGCGCAAGATAACAGTGGCACTGGTCATAAATGGCGTCTTATGGATGATGAACCTTGGCGACGAGCTTATGTTGTTTACAAAGAAGATGCAGGATTATGTTTTAAACCGACCAAAACAACTAAGTAATTGGGGTCTGTATGAATAAAACTATTAGTGAACATGTAGATGTCGCGCTCATTGGTGCTGGCATTATGAGTGCAACACTTGGCACACTTCTTAAAGAACTAGAGTCTAATTTAAAAGTCGCGATGTTTGAAAGACTTAATGATTGTGGTCAAGAAAGCTCTAACTCATGGAATAACGCGGGAACAGGACATGCTGCTAACTGTGAGCTAAATTATACGCCACCAAATCCTGACGGCACCGTTAATATCAGTAAAGCGTTAGAAGTGAACACCGAGTTCGATTTATCGCGCCAATTATGGTCTTATTTAGTAACAAAAGGAAAAATTGCCGATCCGCGTGATTTTATTCATGCTTGCCCTCATATGAGTTTTGTTTGGGGTGCAGATAACGTTAAATTCCTTCATCAACGCTATCGCCAAATGTCTGCCAATCACTGTTATGAAAATATGCAATACAGTGAAGACAAACAGCAAATTGAAGATTGGGCGCCATTAATTATGGAAGGGCGTGATCCGAATCAACAGCTTGCTGTCACCCGAGTAGCTACTGGTACTGATGTCGATTATGGCGCATTAACACATCTATTAGTTAAGCAACTTTCTCAACAAGATAATTTTGAGTTGCACTATAAACATGATGTTATTGATATCAAAAGAAATGAGACTGGCGGTTGGAATATCGAAGTTAAAGATCTCACCACCCATGATAAATACCTAATTACAGCTAAATATGTATTTGTTGGTGCCGGTGGACGCGCTATCGATTTACTCCAAAAATCAGGTATTCCAGAAGGTAAAGGCTACGGTGGTTTCCCTGTTAGTGGTATTTGGCTGCGTTGTGATGAAGATAAAATCAGCTCTCGCCATCATGCCAAAGTTTATGGAAAAGCAGATGTAGGCTCACCACCGATGTCTGTCCCCCATCTTGATACTCGTATTATTGCAGGTAAACGCTCCCTACTCTTTGGCCCTTATGCTGGTTTTTCAAGTAAATTTTTAAAACACGGCTCCTATTTAGATTTATTTGAGTCAATTCGCCCCAGCAATATTGAACCTATGCTAGATGTCGCGAAAGATAACTGGTCATTAACTGAATATTTAATTGGTCAAGTATTACAAACGTCAGCACATCAATTTGAAATGCTTAAACAGTTCTATCCTCAGGCTCAACATGAGGATTGGCAAGAAGCTGTTGCAGGTCAACGAGTGCAGATTATTAAACCCGCAGCTAAACATCATGGCGTATTAGAGTTTGGTACTGAGCTAATTAGTAGCGCAGATAAATCATTTTCAGTGTTATTGGGGGCATCACCTGGTGCTTCTACAGCAGCATTTATTGCCATCAATATCATTAAATCTTGCTTTAAACAGCAACTTGAAAATGAGGGTTGGGAAGATCGTCTTAAAACGATTATTCCAACTTATGGTATTGATCTCAAAATAGATGCCGATGCTTGTCGTAATATTCGTGCATCAACGGCTAAGATATTAAAATTAGAAACACCTTAGTTATATCTTACCGATAAAAATAAAACAGACCGGAAATTAAAGGTCTGTTTTATTTTTTATTTGCATCGTTATTATTAATTACCCTTTTCCAAGTAAATATACTTAGAAAAATTACATCATTTCTACAATAGTGATACCACCAATAATAGAAAGTAATGAACATAGCGTACTTAATAATACAGTGCCCGTTGCCATATCAGCATAGGCCTTATTTGTAATAGCTAAAGCAGGCACCGCTGTTGCAGTAGGCAATACACCAATTAGAAAGACGGCTTTTAATAATTCAGTTTCTAATCCAAGTGCAAATCCCGTTCCTAAAATTAATGCCCCTTGTACAACATTCTTTATTATCACATTAAAAACAATTTCAGTATTAACTTTGAGTTTGAGCCCTGAAATTAATAGTCCTAAGAAAAATAATGCTACACCACCAGATGTTTTCCCTATTTCATTCACTGAGTTTTGTAAAATCTCTGGTAGCTTAACGCCGAAAATAGCTAGCATAGCCCCCAAAATAGGCAGGAAAACTAATGGCTGAGAGATAGCATTAAGCAATGACTGTAAAATGCTTTTTCCTTGTTTGGCACCACTAATGATCATGATAGTAAAAGGTAAAATAATTACCGTGTAGATCAAATTTCCCACCACCATAGCAATCAAACCAGATGAGCCGACTGTTGCCAGTAATACTGGTGGTCCACAATAAGCCATATCAGGAAATGAAACCGATAATGCCTGCATTGCTGAGTTCTTTTTATCATGTTTAAAAAAGAACTTGCCGCCTAAAAAACCAATAAGATAAGAAACAATTAATCCTACCGCGAGAGCTAATAGATAGTCGATATTAAAGAAAACCGACGGAGAAGCTTGGGTTGCCGCTAAAAAGAGTGAAAAAGGCAGAGCAATTTTAACGACAAAATCAGCAAAGGCTTGTGAATACTCTCTTTTAATAAATCCATATTTACCGGAAAGCCAGCCAACTAAAAGCCCCAAGATAATGGGCCCCAGCGCTGCTAAAATGGTTTGTAGTAACATATTACCTCTGGTTGCTTAATATAGTGTCCCCACTTTATTCAATGGCTATAACTGATAACAAAATAGTTATCTATTATATGAATAAAGTAAAAATATTCGTATTATTACCTAGTAATAAAAATTAGAACATTTTAATTATCGGATATATTTAAAATCATTCAAATGATAAATAACAATATTACTTCACAATGATCAACAGGATACTTTATTGAGTAAACTAAACAGGGAGATAAACCAACACGACAATTAGAATTTTAAGTATTTTTACTTAAAATAAACCTAACAATGGTAATAAACAGATAATAAAAGAATAGTTTTTGAATAAGAAATAAAATAGGTAGCAATAAATTAAACCATATGGAAATGATTAATCGAGCTTATTTTAATATATATGACAATGATATATTGCGTTTTTCAGCCTAAGGACACTGTTTAGGCACATCATTTAGCTGTTGATGCTGTTGCTCAAAGAGCACTTTTTTCTTATCTGCTTCTTTGATTATTTTTAATATATAGATACTATCAAAATCACCACTTTCCCATTTAGGAATAGCTTTTGGATCACCACCCAATTGCGCCACAATATCTCTTACTACTTTAACTAAATTATCATGCTCCCAAGCAATAAAAATGACTGAATTCTGATATTCTTCGCTCAGCAGTTTATTACGTAATGGGTCTATCTCTTTGGCATGGTAATTTAAATGGATTGGCAGTGATGTTTTCACCGCAAGAGGTGTTAAAGTTTGAAGAGAGCGTAATGAATTTCCAAGTTTATTTTGTTTTGGTGCTGCAGCAAATAACGCATCAGGCTGACCAAATTGTGTTATCAATCGATTAGGTAGTGCTAGCGCACGATTTAATCCCTGACAACTTAATTGTCCGCTATCATTATCAGGCTTTTCACCATGACGGATAAATACCAGCGTTTGTTCTGAATAAGCCATAAGATTAAATCCATATAAAATGAGGCTCAAAAAGATAATGATATAGCGCATATAACACTCCTTTTGAGCCGTTTAATTTTTAGCCAAAGACTTTGGTTAGATGTGCTTTATATTCTACAATATCTTTCTCAATATTAGGCTCTTTAATGACGTTGTTGGTCATAAAAGTAGGCAGCTGAGATAAACCAAGAAATTGTTGTGATTTATGAAAAGCAAAATAGACACCATCAACCCCTCGCCCATCAAAGAAATTACCAAATTCATTGAAAGCTTCAATAGGGGCATTCCAAGTCACGGAGATCATATATTGCTTACCTTGCAACAATCCCCCGCTACCATATTGTTTGCTTGGATCATGACGAGTACGTCCATCGTTTTCATATAGTTTGCCGTGACCATAAGTATAAACTTCATCCATATACTTTTTCACTTTCCATGGCATCATCATCCACCAGCCCGGCATCTGATAAATAATAGTATCAGCCCAGATAAATTTCTCTATCTCTTCATTGATATCATAGCCTTCTTCAATTTGTGTTTCTTTTACCTGATGCCCTAATGTCGCCAAATGTGCCAGAGCGATATCATGTAATGTACGGTTTAATTGTCCTGCAGAATGCCCAAATTTTTGTCCACCGTTAATAAGTAGAATATTCATATTTACTCCTAATTTTCTTACTACTAAATATTTAATATGAGCTATTTTAACAGAAAATAAACGGATGCACTTCAGGGCAAAAAATCACCAAAAAGAGACACTGCAGTATTAATCACTTTTATCGAAACAGAATAAACCAACAATAAGTTAAAAATGCTAAAAAAGTAGCCATTAATCACTGTGTATTTCAATAAAGTGGATTATTGCTTTTATCGCAAAAGTCTATTGTTTATTGTCTACTTTATTGCCTAAATTGAGTTAATTAACGATAACGCTGGTGGATACTAGTGACTTACTCCTAGTTTATTTATAAATCAAAAAGTATGCTCTTACTGATTGTTGTTTAAGATCCTTGTCAGCATAAAACATCTCAATATTGTATGAAATTGCGACTCATAATGAATCGCTTTTTGATTTAATCGCTGTTCAACACTGCTAATCACAATCACCATACAGATGCTTTTTATGAACAACATGGCTACTTTTCACTCTGAGCATAAAATAACCTCAAATGTTAAATCCTAAAACATTGCTAACATAACTTATGAGATTATTTATCAACGATAAAGATTTTTATCAGCTGATCTTGCTTTTTATGGGCGTTATTTTCAAACTATCAGACTTTATAAGCGATCGTACTTAACGCGATTTCAAATAAACAAGCGTCAAAGTCTGTAGAAAAAACAAGCAGCAAAAACAGAATAAACCTGATTGTTAAGTGGCAGAAATTTTCGCTACTTGCACCCGATAACAAAGAAATAATAATAAGCGGAAAAACAGATAAGTGAGTGAAAATGATATGCTGACAATTTTCTAGTGTATGTATTATTTCCTCTTTATTAATACCCTAACAATAGTCGTTTTAGTCACAATTAAAAATAGAGAGTAATAATAAGACATCCCCTTTTTTGGTATATATGACGATTTTTTATTAAGAAAAAAGCAGATCTCGATCACTATTTTAACTTTAGCTATATTTACTAGCCATTCAATATTTACAGCATTCTTATCTAATCACTTGTTTAAATATTAATTATCACACTGATTTGTAATACAAATAATTTACCTATTATACTAGTAATATCATAATGTAACATAAAAAAGAACTTAATCACTGATAGTCTAGTGTCAACTAAACAATTTGTATAATATTATCTTTTTTTTATGATATTTGAATAACTAATATATCTAACACTAATCACA